>DASYFU010000318.1:0-1941 GCA_036498225.1 Gaiellaceae bacterium
CTGAGCGGCAGGCTTTCGTCGAGGAGCCAGCAGATCGAGCCGCCGACGCGCGCGAGCGCCTTCGCCGCCGCCCCGGCCGCGGTGCGCAGCGCGTCGAGGTCGACGTGGTCGCGCACGCCGATCCCGGCCGCCACGACCCGCTGCCCGTCCACGCGTAGGACGACGGCTTCCCTGCGCTCACCGCGGAGCTCGCCGTCCGCCGCGACCTGCGCGATCCGGCTCCGGAGCGCTGCGTCGCCCGCCCCGAATCCGTCCGGGGGCTCCGGAACGAGCACGGCGAGTGTGTCCGCGCGTGCGTCCCCGGCGGGAGCGATCTGGATGACGGCGTCCATCGCGCGGGCGATCGTACCGCGTAAACTCGCTTGACCCCGAAGTCAATGAACGAGCCAAGGAGCCTCGCATGGCCGACACCGTCCAGGATTTCTTCGCCACCCTCGAGTCGCGCGCCGACTCGTCCAAGACCGCCGGGATGAGCAACTCGTACCTCTTCGACATCGAGGACGCCGGCCAGTGGAAGGTCGACGTCGACGACGGCAAGGTCACGGTGACCGAGGGCTCAGGCGACGCCGACGTCGTGATCACGACGTCACAGGACACCTTCGAGAAGATCGTCGCGGGCGAGCAGAACCCGACGAGCGCCTACATGACAGGCAAGCTGAAGATCAAGGGCGACATGGGCGCAGCCATGAAGCTGCAGAAGCTCTTCTAGTCAGTCCTCGAGCTCGACCAGGAGCGCCCCGCCGGCGACACGGTCGCCCTCGCCGACATGCACCGCGCGCACGGTCGCGTCGTACGGCGCGACGAGCGGCGTCTCCATCTTCATCGCCTCGAGCACGACGAGCGGCTGCCGCGCCGACACACGGTCGCCGGGGGCGACGAGCACCTTGATCACCGTGCCCGGCATCGGCGCGGCGATCGCGGCCTGCTCGGCCGGCGAGCCGGTATCGAGCGACGCGTCGACGTCGGGCGCCGGACGGGGCTCCGGCGTCGGAAGGTTGAGTCGCCACGTGCCGCTCCACGCGGGACCGGGCGTGCGCGGAGGCGGCACCGAGAGCGGTGGATGCTCGGTCAGGAACGCCGTCGTCGCACGACCTGCACGGAAGACCGGATGCGCGACGAGCCAGCGCAGGAACGGAAGGTTCGTCGTCACGCCGGCGACCTCGGTGTCGCGCAGCGCGAGCGCGAGCCGGTCGAGCGCCTCGTCGCGCGTGGGCGCGAGTGCGATCAGCTTTGCGATCATCGGGTCGTACGACGTGCCGATCTCGTCGCCTTCCTCGACGCCTGCGTCGACACGCACGCCGGCCGGTAGGCGCAGTCGTTCGACGCGGCCGGCCTGCGGCAGGAACGTGCGCGGGTCCTCGGCGTACAGCCGCACTTCCACGGCGTGACCGTGGAGGTCGGGACGTAGCTCGAGGCGTCCGCCGTCCGCGATGCGAAGCTGCTCGCGGACGAGATCGACGCCGGTCACGAGCTCGGTCACGGGATGCTCGACCTGGATGCGCGCGTTCAGCTCGAGGAAGAAGAAGGCGCGCCCGTCGAGCACGAACTCCGCGGTACCCGCGCTCTCATAGCCGATCGCTCGTGCGAACGCGACTGCGGCGTCGCTCATGCGCGCGCGCAGCTCGGGGTCGAGCGCCGGGGACGGCGACTCCTCGAGCACCTTCTGGTGGCGGCGCTGCACCGAGCAGTCGCGCTCGCCGAGCGCGAGCACGGTGCCATGCTGGTCGGCGAGCAGCTGGATCTCGACGTGGCGCGGACGCTCGAGATAGCGCTCGAAGAAGACCGTGTCGTCGCCGAACGCGGCCGCCGCCTCGCTCATCGCGGCGCGGAGCGCGGGGTCGAGCGCGGTCGACGGCGACTCCTCGAGCACCTTCTGGTGGCGGCGCTGCACCGAGCACTCGCGCTCGCCCAGGGCGAGCACCGTCCCGTGCGCGTCGCCGA
>DASYFU010000319.1:0-4488 GCA_036498225.1 Gaiellaceae bacterium
CGCGGCGGGCAGTCCGCCGCCCATCACCTTGCCCATGATCGTGAGGTCGGGATCGATGCCGTAGCGCTGTTGCGCGCCGCCCCGCGCGACCCGGAAGCCGGTGATCACCTCGTCGAAGACGAGCAGCGCGCCCGACGCGTCGCACAGGTCACGCAGCGCCTGGAGGAAACCCGGCGCAGCGGGTACGACGCCCATGTTCCCGGCGACCGGCTCGACGATGATCGCCGCGAGGCCTTCGCCGTAGCGCAGCACGGCCTCCGCGACGGCGTCGAGGTCGTTGTACGGACAGACGATCGTGTCGGCGGTGACCGCCGTCGGCACGCCGGGAGTCGAGGGGATGGCGAGCGTCGCGAGACCGGAGCCCGCGCTCGCGAGCATCGCGTCCGCATGGCCGTGATAGCAGCCGGCGAACTTGAGGACGCGGTCGCGCTTCGTGAACGCTCGCGCGAGCCGGATCGCGCTCATCGCCGCTTCGGTCCCGGACGAGACGAGACGCACGCGCTCGACCGACGGCACCGCGTCGACGATCTCGGAAGCGAGCTCGATCTCTGCCTCGGTGGATGCGCCGAAGCTCGTCCCGCGCGTCGCCGCCTCGCGCACGGCTTCCACGGTCTGCGGATCGGCGTGGCCGAACAGCAACGGCCCCCACGACATCACCCAGTCGAGGTAGCGCGTGCCGTCGACAGCCTCGAGGTATGCGCCCTCCGCGCGCGCGACGAAGAACGGCTCGTCCAGCCCGACCGCCTTCATCGCGCGGACGGGCGAGTTGACGCCGCCGGGAATCAGCTCGAGCGCGCGCCGGTAGAGCTCAGACCGTGTGGTCAACGCACGACCGGTGCTAGGCACCAGTCGTTCACCCCTTGCATCCATCTCACGAACCTCGGGTGCCTGGCTCCGGGGAACCTACAGCCACGAAGGAAGATCTTTGGTCCAGTAGCTGATGATGAGATCGGCGCCTGCGCGCTTGATCGCGGTCAGCGACTCGAGCGCCGCCTGGCGCTCGTCGAGCCAGCCGCCCCGCGCCGCCGCCTTCACCATCGCGTATTCGCCCGACACGTTGTACGCCGCGATCGGCGCATCGAACGACTCCCGCGCGGCGCGAATGACGTCGAGGTATGGAAGCGCGGGCTTGATGATGAGCGCGTCCGCTCCCTCGTCGAGGTCGAGCTCGCACTCGCGCAGCGCCTCGCGCACGTTCGCCGGATCCATCTGATAGCCGCGCCGATCGCCGAACGAGGGCGCGGAACCGGCCGCTTCGCGGAACGGACCGTAGAACGCGGACGCGTACTTCGCCGCGTACGAGAGGATCGGCGTCGACTCGAACGCGTGGTCGTCGAGGGCCTCGCGGATCGCGTGCACGCGGCCGTCCATCATGTCGCTCGGCGCGACGACGTCCGCTCCCGCCTCCGCGTGGCTGACTGCGGTGCGCGCGAGCAGCTCGAGGCTACGGTCGTTGTGCACCTCGCCGTCGACGACGATGCCGCAGTGCCCGTGGGACGTGTACTCGCACAGGCAGACGTCGGTGACGAGCACGAGCTCCGGGAACCCCGGCCGGAGCGCGCGGAGCGCGCGCTGCACGATGCCGTCGTCCTCCCACGCGCCCGTCGCCTCCTCGTCCTTGTCGCCCGGGATCCCGAAGAGGATCACCGCACGGACCCCGCCGGTGACGAGCCCCTCCACCTCGCGGAGAAGGCCGTCGACGGTGACGCGCGACATCGCCGGCAGCGCTTCGTCCACCAGCGCCTCGTCGGCGACGAACAGCGGCATGACGAACTGGTCGAGCGACAGATGCGTCTCGCGGACGAGACCGCGCAGGCCTCCGGTGCGGCGGAACCGCCGGAGCCGGGTCTCGGGGAAGGAGCTCACGCGGAAAGAGTACGCGCGCCCAGGCGCGCCAGCGCCCACGAGACCGCGCCGATCCCTGCGAGCCACAGCGCCTCGATCCCGACGCGGTGCCACGGGCTCGTGTCGTAGAGCGCCGAACCGAAGAGGCGTACCGCATGCGCGAACGGCAGGAAGAGGCTGATCCAGTACGCGAGAGGGAGCGCCCCACGCGGCACGAGCCCGAGGAAGACCACCGGCAGGACGATCAGGACGGCGAGCAACGATGCCGTGCGCGCCTCGCGGGCGAGCGCGCCGAGCAACGTTCCCGCAGCGCCGACGGCGGCGGCCGCGAGCAGCACGCCGAGCAGGAGGAGCGGCAGGCGCGACCACGGCTCACCGCCGGTGACGCCGCCGACGTCGACGACGATCCCGAAAACGACTGCAATCGCGGCGCCGAGTACCACGCCGACGACGGCTGCGAGCGCCACCTTCGACCACACGAGCTGTCCGAGCGACACGAGCCCCCGGCGCAGGCGGCCGATCGTCCCCTCGTCGCGCTCCGCGGCCGTCGCGCCGGCTGCGAGAAGCAGCGCGAGGAACGTCACCGTGACGGCGATGCCGTACGTCTGAACCTGCGCCGAGAGCAGCCACGTTCGCCCGTGCGACTTGGCCTGCTGCAACGTGATCGGGTTCGCGGTCGCGCGCAATGCGGTGCCCGTCTGCGCGAGTCCCTCGCGCGCTTGGCGGACGAAGTTCGCGATCGCGTCGCGCCGCCTGCTCGGCGGCAGCGCCCGCAGCTCGTGCGCCGTGCGCTCGAGCCCGAGCACGTCGAAATGCTTCCCGACGAACGTCCCGTGGCCGCCTTGCAGGAGGAGCTTCACGAATCTGAGGTTCGCGTCGATGTACCCGGTCTGGAGCTTGAGGTTGAGCTGGTAGACGAGCGACTGCACCTGTTGCGTCACACGCGGCGCGAGCCCGCCGCTCCCGGTCTCGAGCACGAGGTGCGGGCTGAGGACGGTCGTCTCGAGATCGCCGAGGAATCCGGGCGGGACGGTGATGGTGGCGACGACCTTGCCGTCGGCGAGCTCGCGCGCGGCCTCGGCGTCCGAGAGCCGCACGAGCGTCACCTGCTTCGCGACGTCGTCGATGACGGTCTGGATGTGGAAGCGATGACCGCCGACGGCGATCACCTGCGGCAGGTTGTCGTCGTCCACGAACGCGACGCGCGGCTTCGCGCTGGCGTAGCCGGCGACGAGCCCGACCAGGAGTGCGATGACGATCGGATACGCAACGAGCGCGCCGAGGAGCAGCGGCGATCGCCGAAGCGCGCGCAAGTCCTTCCGCAGGAGCAGCAGAACCGCGCTCATCCGAAGACCTCGTCGAGGGAGAGCGTCGCGACCTGTCCGTCCTGCAGGACGATCGTCCGGTTCGCGTGCTCGATCTCCTCGAGGTTCTGCGTCGCGAAGCAGACGGCACCTCCTTCGGCCCGGAGCGCATCCGCCACCTCCCAGACGCGCCGCCGCTGACCCGGGTCGAGCGCAGCGGTCGGCTCGTCCAGCAGCAGCACGCGCGGCTCGCCGAGCAGCGCGATAGCGACGTTCAGGCGCTGGCGGTTGCCGACCGAGAGCTCTCCGGACGGACGCGGACCGGTCGGAAGCGCGAAGCGCTCGAGCATCTGCATCGCGGCAGCGCGCGGGTTGCGGACGCCTTCGAGCTGCGCAAAGAGCTCGAGGTTCTCGCACGGCGAGAGCTTCGCGTAGTGCGCCGGGCGCTGCGGCACCCAGCCGACGTGCGCGTGCGTCTCCACGGTCCCCTCGCTCGGATCGAGCGCGCCGGCGAGGATCGCGAGCAGCGTCGACTTGCCGGCGCCGTTCGGACCGACGAGCGCAACGGTCTCGCCGGGATCGAGCTCGAGGTCGGTCGGCGCGAGCGCGACGACGTCGCCGTACCGGCGCGCCACCCGCAGCGCGCGCAGAAGCGGTGTGGTCACGGCGTCGGGATGGGCGGCGCGTCGGGCGGAACGACGTCGACGTCGACCGCGATCGGCGAGTCGGTGTCCCAGTTCTGGAGCTCGAGCCGCTCCGCGAAGAACTCCCACGCCGCACGCAGCGCCGAGAGGAGGGGCAGCGAGACGAGGATCCCGGGGAAGCCGTAGATCTCGGCGCCGGCGAGCAGACCGAAGATGACGAGCAGCGGATGGAGGCGCAGCGTGCGTCCCATCACGTTCGGCACGACAAGATGTCCCTCGAGCTGCTGTATGCCGAGGTACAGCAGCGCGACCCAGATCGCCGAGATCGGATGCGTCACGAGCGCGTACACGATCGGCGGTAGCGCCCCGAGCCACGGGCCGACGTACGGAATGAGCTCGGTGATGCCTGCCCACGCGCCGAAGAGCAGTGCGTACTTGCCGCCGTGAGGCAGCGCGCCGGTCATGCCGAGCACCCACAGCCCGATGCCCGAGCTCGAGCCGATGATGAGCGAGAGCAGGAGCTGGCCTTTCACGTAGCTCGCGAGCGCATGCTCCATTCGCTCGAGCAGCGGCTTGCTGCCCGGATGCGGAGGGAAGCGCCGGTCGATGCTCGCCTTCAGCCGGGGCATGTCGAGCAGCATGTAGATCGACACGACGACGACGAGCACCGCGCTGAAGAGCAGCGTCACGACTGC
>DASYFU010000320.1:0-3728 GCA_036498225.1 Gaiellaceae bacterium
CGATCAGATCCTCGAGCTCGAGCTCCTCTTCGGCCGCGACGATCTCGGTGCGGCGGTCGTCGTTCTTCGTGCCGTAGATCTGCTTGATCTCGAGCAGCTCGTCCCGGATGAGGCCGTCGATGCGCGTCGGGTCGCCGAGGATCTCGCGCAGCTCGCCGATCCGCTCGATCTTGTCGTTGAACTCGCGCTCCACCTCGATCCGCTCGAGTGCAGTGAGAGCACGCAGGCGGAGGTCGAGGATCGCCTGCGCCTGGATCTCGCTGAACTCGAACGTCTCCATCAAGCCGGTGCGCGCGGCGTCGACGTCGTCGGCGGCGCGGATGAGCGCGATGATCTGGTCGAGGACGTCGAGCGCCTTGAGGTAGCCCTCGAGCACGTGGACGCGCGCCTCGAGCTTCCGCAGCTCGTCCTTCGAGCGGCGGGTGACGACCTCGCGCTGGAACTCGAGGTAGTGCGAGATGAGCTCGCGCAGCGCGAGCGTCTTCGGCACGTTGTCGACGAGCGCGACGGCGTTGTAGCCGAAGGTCGCCTGCAGGGCCGTGTGCTTGAAGAGCTTGTTCAGCGCGACCTGCGGGACGGCGTCGCGCTTCAGCTCGACCTGGATGCGCATGCCGCTGCGGTCGGAGTGGTCGGCGAGGTCGGAGACCTCGGTGATGACCTTGTCCTGGACGAGGTCGGCGATCTTGCGGATGACGCCCGAGTCGCCGCCCTTCTTCACGCCGTACGGAAGCTCGGTGACGACGATGGCCGACTTGCCTCCGCGCAGCTCCTCGATGTGGGCGCGCGCGCGCATGACGACGCGGCCGCGGCCGGTGCGATACGCGTCGCGGATGCCGGAGCGGCCGACGATGATCGCGCCGGTCGGGAAGTCGGGGCCCTTCACGTGCTTCATCAGATCCTCGACCGTGACGGTCGGGTCGTCGATCATCGCGACGATCGCGTCGACGACCTCGCCGAGGCGGTGCGGCGGCATGTTCGTCGCCATGCCGACGGCGATGCCGGCGGAGCCGTTGACGAGCAGGTTCGGGAAGCGGGAGGGTAGGACGCTCGGCTCGCGGCGCGACTCGTCGTAGTTCGGACCGAAGTCGACGGTGTTCGCGTCGATGTCGCGGAGCATCTCCGTCGCCATCTTCGAGAGGCGCGCTTCGGTATATCTCATCGCGGCTGGCGGGTCGTCGTCGACGGAACCGAAGTTTCCCTGCCCGTCGACGAGCGGATAGCGCAGCGAGAACGGCTGCGCCATGCGCACGAGCGTGTCGTAGATCGCCTGGTCGCCGTGCGGGTGGTACTTGCCCATCACGTCGCCGACGGTTGCAGCCGACTTCTTGTACGGCTTGTTCGGCTGCAGACCCGCTTCGTGCATGCCGTACAGCACGCGGCGATGGACGGGCTTGAGGCCGTCACGCACGTCGGGCAGTGCGCGCCCGACGATGACCGACATCGCGTAGTCGAGATAGCTCGAGCGCATCTCCTGCTCGAGCTCGCGCGGCTCGATGCGACCCGCGCCCAGTGCTCCGGTCTCGACCTCAGACATCGAGGAAGGTCACGTCTTTCGCGTTGTCCTCGATGAACTGGCGGCGAGGCTCGACCTGCTCGCCCATCAGCATCGAGAGCAGACGGTCGGCGGCGTGAGCGTCCTCGACGTCGACCCGGACGAGCAGGCGCTTGCTCGGGTCCATCGTCGTCTCCCACAGCTGGTCGTGGTTCATCTCGCCGAGGCCCTTGAAACGCGAAAGCTGGATGCCCGCTTCCTTCGCCATGTCGAGCGCCGACTGACGCAGCGCGCCGAACGTGTCCGCGGTCGCGGTCTTCTTGCCGAGCGCGAGCGTGAACGGCGGCGGCCCGACGACCTCGACGAGCTTCGCGTACGCCTTGCGCAGGTTCGCGTAGATCGGCGATGCGAGGAGATCGGCCGAGAGCGCGATCGTCTGCGCGGCCGACGTCTCCTCCTCGACCACCTTCACGCTCAAGCCGGCGTCGTCGCGCTGGAGCACCGACAGCGTGTACCCGTTCGCCGGCAACTGTCCGATCGCCGTCTCGATCGCCGCCGGCGTGATCGCGTCGAGCTCGACGAGCCGGTGCGACACCGCGAGGTCGGCGGCGTGCGCGCCGTAGTCGGAGCGCAGACGCGCGGACCAGCCCTCGAACTCTGCGAGCGTGGTCGTGAAGCGCTTCCACCGCGCCTCGGTCAGCTTGACGGCGTTCCCGTCGCGGTCGTGCACGTCGAGATCCCCGAAGCGCTCGCGCACGAGCAGCTCCTCGAGCTGCGAGTCCTTCTCGAAGTAGAACTCCTGGTTGCCGATCTTGACCTTGTACAGCGGCGGCACGGCGATGTAGATGTGCCCGCGCTCGAACAGCTCCTTCATGTGCCGGTACAGGAACGTGAGCACGAGCGTGCGGATGTGCGAGCCGTCGACGTCGGCGTCCGTCATGACGACGATGCGGTGATAGCGGAGCGCGGCGATGTCGAACTCGTCGCCGATGCCGGTGCCGATCGCCGTGATCATGGCCTGGATCTCGTTATTGGAGAGAACCTTGTTGATGCGGTTCTTCTCGCTGTTGATGATCTTCCCGCGCAGCGGCAGGACCGCCTGGTACGTCCGGTCGCGGCCCATCTTGGCCGGGCCTCCCGCGGAGTCGCCCTCGACGATGAAGAGCTCCGCCGACTCGGGGTCGCGGATGGTGCAGTCGGCGAGCTTGCCCGGCAGCGACATGCTCTCGAGCGCCGACTTGCGGCGCGTCAGCTCGCGCGCCTTGCGCGCCGCCTGCCGGGCGCGCGCGGCCGCGATCGCCTTGTTGACGATCTGGCGCGCGTCGGTCGGGTTCTCCTCGAGGAACTCGGAGAGCTGCGCGTTCACGGTCGCCTCGACGAAGCCGGCGATCTGCGGGTTGCCGAGCTTGCCCTTCGTCTGGCCCTCGAACTGCGGGTTCTGCAACTTCACCGAGATGACGGCTGCGAGCCCCTCGCGCACGTCCTCGCCCTCGAGGTTGTCCTCCTTCTCCTTCAGCAGGCCCTTGTCGCGCGCGTACTTGTTCAGCGTGCGCGTCAGGGCGGAGCGGAAGCCCTGCATGTGCGTCCCGCCCTCGATCGTGTTGATGTTGTTGGCGAAGGAGAAGATCGAGTCCTGGTAGGAGCTGTTCCACTGCATCGCCACCTCCGCGATGCCGACGTCGGTCTCGTTCAGGAAGTACGCGATGTGCCGGTGGATCGGCTCCTTCGACTCGTTCACGTAGGCGACGAAGTCCTTGATGCCGCCCTCGTAGTGGAACTCGACGGTCTTCCCGTCGGCGCGCTCGTCGACGAGCTTGATCTTGAGCCCCTTCGTGAGGAAGGCGGTCTCGCGCAGGCGCTGCGTGATCGTGCCCGCGTCGACGTCGAGCTCCTCGAAGATCTCGGCGTCGGGCAGGAACGTGATCGTCGTGCCCGTGTCGGTCGCGTCGCCGACGATCTGGACGTCGCTTTGCGGAACCCCGCGGGCGAACTCCTGGCGGTACACCTTGCCGTCGCGGCGGACATCCGCAATGAGCCACTCAGAGAGTGCGTTGACGACGGAGGCGCCGACTCCGTGGAGGCCGCCGGACACCTTGTAGCCGCTCCCGCCGAACTTTCCGCCGGCGTGGAGCTTCGTGAGGATCGTCGTGAGCGCGGACTCGTTCGTCCCCTCCATCGCGTCGACCGGCATGCCGCGGCCCCAGTCCTTCACCGTGACCGAATGGTCCGGATGGAG
>DASYFU010000321.1:0-15252 GCA_036498225.1 Gaiellaceae bacterium
GAGTGCCCCCGGCAAGAATCGAACTTGCGCACGCGGTTTAGGAAACCACTGCTCTATCCACTGAGCTACGGGGGCGCAGGAAAAGTCTAAGGCCGCTACGCGGCCGACTCCGACCTGCGCTTGCGGTGCAGATCGAGCCCCGTCACTTCGCCACCGCACGCGGCGCACGTGTGCGTCACGTCGAGCTCGGCGCCGCACTCGTGCAGCCACCTCGCGTGCGAGCTCTCGTCCGTCCAGCGGGCACCCCACTTGGACAGCGAGAGGAGGATCGGCCGCAGCTCGTTGCCGGCCTCCGTCAGCCCGTACTCGTGCCGCGGCGGGTGGAGCTGGTACAGGCGCTTCTCGATGACGCCCTCCGACTCGAGGCGCCGCAGCCGGCTGCTGAGGATGTCGCGCGGGGCGCCCGTGTTGCGCTGGATCGCGTCGAACCGGTGGACGCCGAGCGATAGCTCCCGGATGACGAGGAGCGACCATTTCTCGCCGATCACCGCCAAGGAGGCGGCGATCGTGCAGGCCCGCGGGCCTGTCTCTGTCTGGCTCATGTTCACCATTCTGCCATAGTGGGTTGACTTTTCCAACCCTCTAGGGTAGGTTTTTCCAACTGACTATGGAGACCAGGGCTCTCGACCTCCCGCACGGCCCCACCATCGTCGTCCGCCCGCTCGCCAATGGCGACGTCGAGACGGTCGCGGCCGTTTTCGGCCGCCTGGGGGAAGAGTCGCGCCGGCGGCGCTTCAACGCTGCGAAGCCCTGCCTGACGGACGGCGACCTCGCGGAGCTCGCGCGCGTGGACGCGACACACCATGCGCTCGTCGCGCACGTCGTCGGCGACCCTCGCCCTGCTGCGCTCGCACAGCTCGTGCGCACGAGCCGCGAGAGCGCCGAGATCGCGTTCGTGGTCGCCGACGAGCACCAGCACCGCGGCATCGGCTCGGCGCTCACCCGCATGCTGCTCGACGACGCGCGCGCGGCCGGGATCAAGGAGATCACCGCGCTTGCATCCGGCGAGAACCGCGCCGCGCTCGCGCTCATCCGGCGGAGCGCGTCGATTCTCGAGGTTCGCCTCGAAGGGCCGGAGCAGTCGATCCGCGCCGCGATTGCCTGAGCGTCGCTAGATTCACCGCATGGACGTGCGGTCTGCGCTCGAGAACGCCGGCGAGAGCGACCTCGACCTCTGGGCGCGCACGATCAACCCGCAGTTCGTCCGCGTCCTGCGCACGATCGGCTTCGACCGTCGCTGGGCGCGCGCCGAGGGTGCGTACCTGTACGACACCGACGGCACGCGCTATCTCGACCTGCTCGGCGGCTTCGGGATGTACAACGTCGGCCGGAACAACCGTGCCGTTCGTGCAGCGCTGATCGAGGCGCTCGAGCTCGAAACGCCCGGGATGCTCGCGATGGGCGTGACCGCGCTCCCGGGACTGCTCGCCGACGCGCTGCTTGCACGCACGCCGCCACGCATCGAACGCTGTCTGTTCACGAGCTCGGGCACCGAGGCAAATGAGGCGGCGTTCAAGCTCGGTCGCGCAGCGACGAAGCGGCCGCGGGTCATCTCCACCGACCACGGCTTTCACGGGCTGACGCTCGGCTCGCTCAGCGCGAACGGGAATCCCGAGTTCACCTCGCGCTTCCAGCCGCTCCTTCCCGGCTTCGAACGCGTGCCGTTCGGCGACCTCGACGCGCTCGAGGCGCAACTGAAGCAGGAGGACGTCGCCGTCTTCATCGTCGAGCCCGTCCAGGGGAAGGGCATCAACCTCCCGCCCGCCGGTTACCTCGAGGGCGCGCAGACGCTGTGCCGCCGCTACGGCACGCTCTTCTGCGTCGACGAGGTCATGACCGGCTTCGGACGTACCGGCACGATGTTCGCCTTCGAGCACTGGGGCCTCGAGCCGGACATGGTCACCGTCGCGAAATCGCTGTCCGGCGGCTACGTCCCGGTCGGCGCGCTGCTCATGGCGCGCGCAGTGCACGAGTCCGTGTTCGACTCGATGCCGCACGCGATGTCGCACGGCTCGACGTTCGCGCCGAACGAGCTCGCGATGGTCGCCGGCCTCGCGATGCTGGACGAGCTCGACAAGCATCGTCTCGTCGACCGGTCGGCGCAGCTGGGCGACCGTCTGCTCGAGTTGACGCGACCGCTCGTGGACGAGTTCGACGTCGTCCGCGACGTGCGCGGGATCGGGCTCATGTGGGCGATCGAGTTCGACGGCGACGGCTTCGCCTATCGCATGCTCGAGCGCGCGCAGCGCGGTCTCTTCGCGCAGCTCGTCGTCGTGCCGCTCTTCACCGACCACCGCATCCTCACGCAGGTCGCCGGCCACGATATGGCGGTCGTGCGCATCCTGCCGCCGTTCGTGCTCTCGGACGGCGACGTCGAGGAGTTCGCCGACGCACTGCGCACGACCGTGAAGAAGGCTCGGCGCATGCCGACCTCCCTGACGAAGTTCGCGCTGACCGCCGCCGGCGTGCGCTAGATGTCGATGTGGCGCGCCTGGTAACAGGCGCTCGCCCAGATCTCGGCAGTCCCGATGACGTCCTTCGCGACGTCGTCGCCGGTCTCCGCCATCTCGATCACGACCTGGTGCACCGACACCTCGATCGAGTCGCCGAACTCGTGCCGGTCCTCCGCGACGATCTCGAACGTCGGAGCGATCGCCCGCAGGAGGCGCGCGAGGTCGTCGATCTCGGCCGGTGTCACCTGGCGCCCGGTGAGCACGCCGAAGTTGACCCGCACCTCGAGGCGAGGGCGCTCGTGGTCGCGCACCCAGAAGGCGACCGCCGGCTCCGTCACGTATCCCTCGGTTCCCATCGGAACTTCAACGCCGCAACGACGACTCCGGCTACGCCCCACGCCGCGAGAACGCCGATCGCCGTCCCCTGCGACCAGAACGAGTGCTTGTGCAGGTAGACGGCGTTGGTGAGGTTCACGAGGTATTTGAGCGGGAGAACGTCGCCGATCGCGCGGAGGAACTGCGGATAGTGCCGCGTCGGCCCGAACGCGCCGGTGAGGAACGACATCGGGAGGACGATCAGGTTGACGACGGCCGAGGAGCCTTCCCCGGAGCGGATGAGCCCGCTGAGGCCGACGCCCATCGCCGCGAAGCAGATCGCGCCGAGCGCGACGAGCAAGATGATGGATCCGGGGCGCGCGGGGAACGGCGTCCCGAACACGGCGCGGCCGAGCAGGAAGAGCACCACCGTCTCGGCCGCGAAGATGAGCATCGTCGAGGTGAGGAGAGACGCGACGTAGATGACGGGCGGGAGCGGCGTCGCGCGTAGCCGTTTCAGGATCGCCTGCTCCCGCCGCAGCACGAGCGTGATCGCGAGGCCGGCGAACGCGACCATCGCGCAGCCGTATCCGATCAGCGCCGCGAGCAGCGCCTGCGCCGCAGGCACGCCGTAGATGCGTCCCGAGTAGACGGAACCGAGCAGCACGAACAGGAGCAGCGGGAAGATGAACGTGAACACGGCCGCCTCGCGCGAGCGCCAGTACACCAGTTGCTCGACCTTGAGCTCGTGCAAGAAGAGCCTCACTCGTCCTCCTGCACGAGCGCGAGATAGACCTCTTCGAGCGTCGGCCTGCGAACCTCGAGGCGTTCGAGCTCCTCGCCGCGGCCGACCGCCTCGGTCGTGATCTCGTGCAGCACGCGCGTGGGCTCGCTCGTGCGCACGAGGATCTCCTCGCCGTTGCGGCGGTAGCGGATCTCCACCTCGAGCTCGCTCGACGTGAGCTCGCGCGGCGTGCCGATGCGGACGATCCGCCCCTCGCGCAGCACGGCGACGCGGTCGGCGAGCTGCTCCGCCTCGTCGAGGTAGTGCGTCGTCAGCAGCACCGTCTTCCCTAGCTCACGCAGCGAGCGGATCATCTCCCACGCCGCGCGGCGCGCGGCCGGGTCGAACCCCGTCGTCGGCTCGTCGAGGAAAACGAGGTCGGGATCGCCCACGAGCGCGACGCCGAGGTCGAGCCGGCGCTTCTGACCGCCCGACAGCGTCTTCACGCGCGCGTCGCGCTTCTCCACGAGCCCGACGAGCTCGATCACCTCGTCGACGTCGCGCGGATGCGCGTAATAGCCCGCGAACACCGAGTGCGTCTCGCGCACGGTGAGATTCGGCCACAGCTGCGCCTGCTGCAGCACGACGCCGATCCGCTCGCGGAAGTCGCGGCCGGGCCGCTGCGGATCGTGGCCGAGGACAGACACCTCTCCCGCATCGCGCGCGCGATAGCCCTCGAGGATCTCCACCGTCGTCGTCTTGCCTGCGCCGTTCGGGCCAAGCAGCCCGAAGACCTCGCCTTCCTCGATGTCGAAGTCGACGCCGCGCACGGCCTCCACCGCGCCGTACGACTTGCGTAGGCCGCGGACGGAGATCGCCTTCACAGCTCGAGCTCGTATGCGCCTGAGGGCGGGAACGAGACCTCGACGCCCGCGAGCTCGAGCACCGCATGGCCGCAGTCGGGTTGGTGGCCGACGACGACGACGGTTTCGCCACGACCGAACGCGGCGTCGCGGACGTCGTCGGGCGACGCGCCCGGCGCCAGGCGCTGGTCGACCTCCGGCTCGCCGAGCGCGAGCGCAGTCGCGGTCTCCCGTGCGCGCAGGAGCGGGCTCGAGACGACGGCATCCGCCGAGAATCCCGCGCGCCGCAGGCGCTCTCCGAGCTCACGTGCATGCTCGCGGCCCTCCGGCGTGAGCGTGCGAAGCTCGTCCGGCTCTCCGGGCGCCGCCTCGGCGTGGCGAACGATGAGTAGGCGCATGCCGCGGGGAACGATAGTCTCGTGCCCGTGGCGGGCCGCGCCCTCTCTGCCCTGGTGGTCCTCACCGTCGTCGGCATCGCGGTGGGCTCGGCCACTGCCGACGGCCCGACGACGAGCGAGGAGGCACAGGCCGGTCCACTGACCGTGTCCTCCATCAAGTCCGTGTTCGATCCTGGGCTGCTCGCGACGACGTATTCGGCTGACGTCGGCGACCTGAGCGGCAAGGCGACGCGTGTCATCTGGTCGCTCGACCTCAAGCTCGTCGACCATGCCGGTTCCTCGCCGCCCGGGAATCCCAACTCCCATGCCGCGGTCGACGGTGAGTGCAACAACAGCAAGCTTCCGGGTGGCGATCCCTTGCCGCTGGCGCCCTCGTTCATCGTGTGGGAGAAGATCGGCGACACGTTCACCTGGTATCACGGTGACAAGGGCTCCCATGCGCCGAGCACGTACGGCTGCGACCACACGAAGATGGGCCCCAGCGGCCACGAGGGCGTCGTCAAGCTCACCGTCACGTCATCCGACGAGAAGTGGAGCTGCCAGGCTGCGATCTCGGGAACGAATCTCAGCGCCGATCCGGTCTACAGCGCGAAGCCGACGTGCCTGAACCTCGTGCGCGAGCACCTCGTCAACGTCGTGAACCTCGTGAAGCAGGACATCGCGGTCGAGAACGAGGCGCTCGACCTCGTCAAGGGCTTCTCCGCCAAGGCGACCGCCAAGCTCGAAGGCCTCTCGCATCGCCTCGGGTACGCGGCGAACGCGCTCAAGGGATCCGCCGGCGCGGCGCGAGCGATCGCCGATCTCCGGCAGGCCGCGAAGCTCGACGGCGAGGCCTCGAAGGAGGACGTTCTCACGAACGACGGGGCGAAGAAGGCAAAGACCGATCTCGAGGAGGCCGCGGCGTTGAAGCAGAAGGCGATCGCGGCGATCAACAAGCTCGTCGACGCGCAGCCGACGCACTGACGATGGCGTCGTATCGCTACGTCGTCTGTGACGTCTTCACCGACACTCCGCTCGCCGGCAACCAGTTGGCCGTCTTCACCGACGCGCGGGAGATCCCCGAGGACCGCCTGCAGAAGCTCGCCCGGGAGATGAACTTCTCCGAGACGACGTTCGTCTACCCGCCCGAGGCGGACGGCCACGTCAAGGTCCGCATCTTCACGCCGGACCGCGAGCTTCCGTTCGCAGGCCATCCGATCCTCGGCACCGCCTTCGTGCTCGCCGGGCCGCTGCAGCTCGCGGAGATCCGGCTCGAGACGGGCAGCGGCGTCGTGCCGGTCCGGCTCGAGCGCGAAGGCCCGCGCATCGTCTTCGGCTGGATGCAGCAGCCGCCGGTCGCGTGGGAGCCGTTCGACCGCGTCGACGAGCTGCTCGCCGTGCTCGGCGCGGAGCGGACCAGTCTGCCCATCGAGCTCTACCGGCAGGGGCCTGGGCACGTCCTCGTCGAGCTTCCGTCGGCGGGTGAAGTCGCCGCACTTCGGCCCGACACCGGCGCGCTCGGCCGGTTGATGCACGAGGGCGCCGCGTGCTTCGCGCACGACGGGCGTCGCTGGAAGGCTCGCGTGTTCGTGCCCGCGTTCGGCGTCGACGAGGATCCCGCGACCGGCTCCGCGGCCGGTCCGATCGCGCTCCACCTTGCGCGCCACGGCCGCATCGACTTCGGCGAGGAGATCGAGATCTCGCAGGGCGTGGAGATCGAGCGGCCGTCGACGCTGTACGCGGTTGCGCAGTCGCCCGAGCAGGTCGACGTCGGCGGGTCCGCCGTCGTCGTCGCGCGCGGCGAGTTCCGGCTGTAAGGCGAAAGTGCTGCGCACTTTCGCCTTGTTGGATGTTCCCGCTTCGCTCTTGGGTCTGTGGGCGGATGGATCTTCTGCGCGCGGTGGCGGCTTCGCCGTCCCCGTGCGCTTGCTCGCCTGCGCGTAAGCCGGCTTCGCCTGGCTTACGCTCCGGCCTTTGTCGTTGCTTCGGCGCTGCGCCTACGGCTTTAGGCGTTTTGCAGATCTCCAAGATGGTGCGCAGCACTTTCAGCCGATTAGGAGATCCAGGCAACGCGGACGATGTCCGGCAGCTCGAGCGCGAGCGAGCGCCAGAACACCCCGCCGTCGGTCGAGACGTAGAGCCGGCTGCGGCCCGCGAAGAGCATGCGGTCGGGATCGTCCTCGGCCACCGCGATCGCGAAGCCCGACGGGAGGCCGCCGCCGGACTCTCGCCAGGTCGCGCCTGAGTCGTTCGAGATGGCGAGCGGCGGCCGGCGATCGACGACGGCGACGATTGTCGCGCCCGTCCCGGCGGTGGCGACGACGCGCGGGAGGTCGACGTGCGGAGCGTTGGTCGAGGGCAATTCGTCACCTGCGCCGAGCAGCTCATCCTCCTCGACGTTGACGAGCAGGACGCCGTCGACGGTCTCGACCGCAGCGATCATCGCAGCAGCTCCGCGACGAGATCCGCGGCGCGGCGCGCCGCATCGACCGGCTCGGCGCCCTCCGAGCGGTGCACGAGATACGCGGCGCCGAACATGTCGCCCGCCCCGGTGGGGTCGCGCTCGACGGGCTCGGCGGCGACGTCGATGCCGTTCACGGTTGCGCCGAGGGCTCCGTGCGTGACGATCAGCTCCCGGACGTCGAGTGGCCCGGCTGCGGCCGCCTCCTCGTCCGCGAGCTTCAGCATCTGCACGTCGCGCAGCTGTGCGCGATCGAAGTCGCCGTCGAGCCGTAGCGGCCCCGGCTCCGGCACACGCACGAGACCGTGCCCGTCGAGGAGGACGTGACGGCCCTCCGCCACCCAGCTCACGTCGATCTCGCCGCGGAGCAGGGAGCCGATGTAGAGCCACTCGACGCCGTCGAGCCGGAGCTCGTCCGCCGTCCACGGATCGCCGACCGCGTCCACGGACATCGTGCGGATGCCGCGTACGTCGTACGAGAACGAGAAGGCCGTCGTCCGCTCGCCGACGACGAGCTCGAACGGAAGCTCGAGCGTCTCCAGCCGGCGCGTGAACTCGACCGCGTCGGGCTCGCCGCACTTCGCGACGATGCGCGCGTCGGCGCCGAGCGCGCGCAGCGCCCGCGCCGAGTGCCAGGGCGGGCCGCCGATCTGCGGCTCGCCACCGGCGACGGCGTCACGCGAGAGCTGTCCGACGACGGCGAGTTGCACCTACGACCGCCTTGAAGAGGAATGTGAGCGCGAACGCGGCCGCGAAGCTCGGCACCGACGCGGTGAAGCTGACGCTCTGCGGATGCGTGTGTGCGACGAGCCGCGTCCACCATGCCGGCCCGACGGGCGACAGCCATTGGTACAGCACGAAGCCGGCGATCCACGCCACGAGCGCCCCCGGCCGCCACTCGACGTCGTTGAAGACGTGCTCCGGCGTGTAGTGCGCCCGCTCGGTCAGCCAGTCGGCGACGAGGACGCCGAAGAGCGGTACGAAGAACGAGCCCAGGAGGTAGAGGAAGTTCTGGTAATTGCCGAGGTTCAGGGCGAGCGCGAGCGCGGTCGCGAGCGCAGAGACGATGCTGATAAGCAGGCGCTGCGACATCCTCGGCACGAAGTTCTGCAGCGAGACCGCTGTCGAGTAGATGTCGGCGAAGGCCTTCTCGCTCTCGTCCACGGTGATCGCGAAGAGCGCGACGAACGCGATCCCGCCCGCGGCCGCGACAGCAGCGGGCAGCGCCTGCGCGTCGGACACGCCGCGCGCGAGCACGATGAGGACGCCGAGCCCGATGCACCAGATCGTCGGCACGAGGTAGCCGACACCGGCGCCGCACGCGGCGCCTCGCCGCGTGCGCGAGAAACGCGTGTAGTCGGCCGCGAGCGGCGTCCACGACACGACGCTGCCGATGACGAGGTCGACGGCCTGCCCGAACGATGGAAAGCCGCCCTTGCCGGGGCGAGCCCAGAACGCGTGCAGATGCGACTTCGAGATGGCCCAGTACGTCAGGTACGCCATCGAGAAGAGCAGCGCCCACGATGCGAACTTGCGCAGGTAGCGGCGGACGAACCCGATCGGCCCGAGCATCCCGAGCGCCCAGCTGAGCACGCCGAAGACGAGCGTCCAGAGCCATTTCCCCTGCCAGTGGAAGAGATGCTGCGAGAGCGCGCCGGCGGCGGTCGCGATGATGATCAACTCGAACGTCGACCAGCCGACGTTCTGCGCGACGTTGAGGCCCGTCGGCAGGTACGAGCCGCTGCGGCCGAGCGGCGCGCGCAGCAGGACCATGCCGGGCACGCGCGCGTCCGCGCCGATGAGCGCGGCGACCGCGAGCAGCGCGTTGCCGACGACGCCGCCGACCACGATGGCGAGAAGGGCATCCCGCAACGAGAGCGCCGGCACGAGCAGCGCCCCGATGACGATGACGAGCAGCGAGACGGAGAGGTTCCCCCACAGCAGCGTGGAGTCGAGGCCGCTCAGCACCTGCAGCCGCTCGGGGACGGGCTCAACGCCCCAACTGGGTGTCGTCTCGCGCATCGGCGGTAGGCTACGCACTCGATGAAGCGTCTCGCGTTCCTCGCCGTCGCCGGCGTCCTGCTTGCCGGATGCGGCGGCAGCGGGAGCCTCTCGAAGTCCGCGTACGAGCAGCGGCTCCAGACCGACGGCAACACCGTGCAGAAGAGCGTCACCGCGCTCACGAAGACGGCGCCGACCTCGCTGACGCAGTTCGGGCAGCGCGTCGACGCCGCCGAGGCCGCGGTGAAGAAGGCGGCCGACGACCTCGCGTCGCTCAAGCCGCCCTCCGAGGCCGTCGCCGACAACGCGGCGATCGTCACTGCGCTGCGTTCGATCCAGTCCGCCCTCGAGCGCGTCAAGGCGAACCCGACAGGCGCGGCGGGGATCGTCAGCAAGCTCGAGAAGTCACCGGAGCTCAAGGCGGCCGAGAAAGCGACCGCCGACCTGAAGTCGAAGGGCTACAAGGTCGGCGTCATCGGCGCGCCTTAGGCGTAGCCGTCGTCGAAGAAGCGCCCTTCGTGCGCGATTGCCTGTGCGCGCGTCAGGCCTTGCTCCGAGTGCGGCGTCGCGCCGATCGCGTCCGCGAAGCGCGTGATCATCTCGAAGCCGGCCTGAACGTCCGCGGCGTCGCGCAACGCCTGCTTCGAGACGCCGGCGGCAAGCGCGCGCGCCGGGTCCAGTGTCGCGAGGAAGTGGAGAGCGCCGCGAAGCCGCTCGTCGATCGGCGCTGTCTCGTAGTCGTCGAGCACTGCGTCCACGATTGAGAGGTCTTCGAAGGCGTACGCCGCGACCGCGGCGTGAGCTTCGGTTCAGAACGGGCACTGACGGAGCTTCGACACGAACGCCGCGAACAGCTCGCGCTCGCCCTCGCTCCAGTCCGACCGCTTCTTCATCGACTCCTGGAAGTACGCGGAGACCGGCCCGCCGAAGAGCTCCGGCCGGAAGCGGAGCGCACGCGAGATGTCGGAGACATAGCCGTCGCGCTCCTCCATCGCGGCGATGCGCGCAGCCATCTCCGGCGAGTGACGAAGCTCAATGTGCATCGATCGCCTCGTGCGCTCGTCGGCGCTTCTCGTCCGCGGCTGCGAATGCGACCGGCAGCACGGCCTCGTACAGCTCGTCGGCAGTGAGTCCTTCCAGATCGCGCGGCAGGATCTTCCACGCGCAATCGCGCACCTTCTCCAGCAGTGGGGTCATCTCCGGTATCGGGCCGGCAGCCGCGCCGACCGCGCGCCAGAGCTCGTCAGCTCGCGAGGAGCCTGCGGAGGACGTACTGGAGGATGCCGCCATGCCGCAAGTATTCACGCTCGCGCGGCGTGTCGAGCCGAAGGCGTGCGCGGAACTCCTTGTCGTCCGCGCGCACGGTGACGACCTCCGCCTCTGCATTGTCGACGCCGATGATGGAGAACTCCTCGCGCCCGGTCAGCCCGAGCGACTCGCGATTCTCGCCGTCCATGAACTGGAGCGGAAGCACGCCCATCATCAGGAGATTCGATCGGTGGATACGCTCGTACGACTCCGCGATCGCGGCGCGTATGCCCAGCAGGTTCGGGCCCTTCGCCGCCCAGTCCCGCGACGAGCCGGAGCCGTACTCCTTGCCTGCGAGCACGATCGTCGGAACGCCCTCTGCGCGATAACGCATCGCCGCGTCGTAGATCGTCATCTCCTCGCCGTCGGGGAGATGCGCCGTCCACGTTCCCTCGCCTCCGGGCACGAGCTGGTTGCGCAGCCTGACGTTCGCGAACGTCCCGCGCATCATCACCTCGTGGTTTCCCCGCCGCGATCCGTACGAGTTGAACTCGCGCCGCTCGACACCGTGGTCGGTCAGGTATTTCCCGGCGGGCGAGTCGGGACGGATCGCGCCGGCCGGAGAGATGTGGTCGGTCGTGACCGAGTCACCGAGCATCACGAGGCAACGCGCGGCGTGGATGTCCTCGACCGGCTGCGGTGACGGGGGCATCTCGTCGAAATACGGAGGCAGGCGCACGTAGGTGGAATCGGGCTCCCACGCGTAGAGATCGCCGGGCGGAGTCTCCAGCTCGTTCCAGCGCTCGTCGCCGGTGTAGACGTCGGCGTATGTGCGCGTGAACATCTCGCCGTCGACCGAGCCGGCGATCGCCGCGTCGATCTCCGCGCGGGTCGGCCAGATGTCGCGCAGATAGACATCGCCGTCGATCGGCTCGGTGGTGAGGTCGATGTCCATGCGTCCCGCGAGCGCATACGCGACGACGAGCGGCGGCGACGCGAGGTAGTTCGCCTTCACCTCACCGTGGATCCGCGCCTCGAAGTTGCGGTTCCCCGACAGGACGGCGCAGACGACGAGATCGTTCTCGGTCACTGCGGCGGAGATCTCCTCCGGGAGCGGGCCCGAGTTCCCGATGCACGTCGTGCAGCCGTAGCCGACAGTGTTGAAGCCGAGCTCGTCGAGATACGTGTCGAGCCCGGAGCGCCGGTAGTACTCGGTGACGACCTTCGAGCCCGGCGCGAGCGACGACTTGACCCACGGCTTGCGCGTGAGCCCACGCTCCACCGCCTTCTTCGCCAGCAGCCCGGCCGCGATCATCACCGACGGATTCGACGTGTTCGTGCAAGACGTGATGGCCGCGATCACGACCGATCCGTGGCGAAGCTGACCGGTGGTCGGCTGCGGGGGAGCCGCGACCGCCGTTCGGCCGGAGCTGACGCCGTTGCTCACGCCGTCGAACGTCGGCGGATCGCTCGCAGGGAAGCTGTCGGCGACCTCCTTGTCGTACGTGCCGTTGTCGTAGTCGGCGCCGAACGTGTTCAGCGACTCGATGAAGGCGACCTTTGCGTTCGCGAGCGGCACGCGGTCCTGCGGGCGGCGCGGCCCTGCGATCGACGGCACGACGTCGTCGAGGTCGAGCTCGACCACCTGCGAGTACTCCGGATGCTCGTGCGGCTCGTGCCAGAGCATGTTCTCCCTGCAATACGCCTCGACGAGCGCGACGCGCCAGTCCGGCCGCCCGGTCAGTCGCATGTACTCGAGCGTGACCTCGTCGACCGGGAAGAAGCCGCAGGTCGCGCCGTACTCGGGGCTCATGTTCCCGAGCGTCGCGCGGTCCGCGAGCGCGAGCGACGGCACGCCCGGCCCGAAGTACTCGACGAACTTGCCGACGACGCCGGTGCGGCGCAGGATCTCCGTGACCGTCAGCACGAGGTCGGTCGCCGTCGCGCCCTCGCGCAGCGCACCGCTGAGCCGGAAGCCCACGACCTGCGGCACGAGCATCGACAGCGCCTCGCCGAGCATCGCCGCCTCGGCCTCGATGCCGCCGACGCCCCAGCCGAGGACGCCGAGCCCGTTCACCATCGTCGTGTGCGAGTCGGTGCCGACGAGCGTGTCGGGGAACGCCGCGCCGTCGCGCGTCTCGACCACGCGCGCGAGGTACTCGAGATTCACCTGATGACAGATGCCTGTGTTCGGCGGGACGACCTGCAGCGTGTCGAATGCCTGCTGCCCCCAGCGGAGGAACGCGTAGCGCTCGCGGTTCCGCTCGAACTCGAGCTCGACGTTGCGCTGGATCGCGACGCGCGTCGCGAACTCGTCCACCTGCACCGAGTGGTCGATGACGAGCTCGGCCGGGATGAGCGGATTGATCTTCGCGGGGTCGCCGCCCTGGTCGCGCATCGCGTCGCGCATCGCAGCGAGGTCGACGATCGCGGGAACGCCGGTGAAGTCCTGCAACAGGACGCGCGCGGGCATGAAGGAGATCTCGTGCGCGGGCTCCGCTTCGGCGTCCCACTCGAGGATCGGCGCGGGGTCGCCGCCGGTGCGCATGACGTTCTCGAGCAGGATCCGCAGCGTGTACGGCAGTCGCGCGGCGTTCGCGTCGAGGCGATGGATCTCGTACGACACATCGCCGACGCGCAACTCAGCCATACCCCGATTCAAGCAGAGGGCGGCCACCCGCCGGGTGGCCGCCCTCCGGGTGCGCCGCTAGCCGAAGACGGCGACGTAGAAGGAGTGATCCGTCAGCGCCGTATTGGCCACGTTGTACGTCGTGACGATCACGTGGCTCGTGTCATTGCCGGTCGTGCAGGTCTGACCTGTCGCGGTCCCGCCGCACGGGCCGGCGACGACGTCGCCACGGGCGCCGCCGTCGTTCGCGACGCCTGGGCTCGCGAGGATCAGCTTCGAGTCCACCGCGGATCCGAAGTCGATGATGTACGTGCCGGTCGTGTGCGTCGTGATGGTGATGCCACCGGACTGCGCAGCGATCGATCCGTTCGGGTTGACGAGCACCCATTTCGATGCGGCCGCGGATCCGGCCGGGCCTGCGGGTCCTGGCGCGCCCGCGGGGCCGACCGCTCCGCGCGGGATCTGACCCGCCTTGAAGTCGAGCGCGAGGAGGGAGTGCGCCTTGATCTGCTTGCTCGTGATGCTGTGCGGCGGGATGACGACGGTGGCCGCCGCATAGCTCACGCCACCCAATGCGAGGAACAGCGCGATCGAGGCGAGCACCGTTCCAGGCGTTATCCGGACCTTCCGTAGACGTCTCATGGACGGGGCCTATCCGGTGGCCCACGCGAGGAAACCGAACCCTTGCGCCAGGTCGTACTCTTTAGGGGATGCCCGTCGCTCTGGTCGCGCTCGCAGCGGTCCTCGCCGCCTCTCAGCCGAACCTCGCGAAGCTCGTCTTGAAGCCGGGCGCGGTCGGTAGCGGATACGTGCTGATGCACCGCCCGGACGGTGTCGGGACCGCCCAGCGGACGCTCGACCTGTGCGGGACGATGAACTACCCCAGCGAGTCGCTGCGGCAGGATCGGCTCCAGGTCGACTACGGGAACACCAGGGTCCCGCTCGGGCTCTCCAACGAGGTCGTGACCTACAAGTCGGGCGGCGCCGCCAAGGCGATGCTCGAGGTTGCGCAGCACGCGCAGACATGTCCCAGCAAGCCGATCGCGTTCGAGGGCCAGCCGCCGCTCGTCTACCACTTCACGCGGGTGACCGACTCGAAGCTGCTCCGCGGCTACCTCGCCTACCGCATCGACATCAGCGGGAAGATCAAGGGAAAGGCCGTGACGGCCGTCCGTTATGCCGTGTACCAGCGTTTTGGCAACGTGCTCTCCGGCGTCTACAGCTACGCGCTCGCGGCCGGCGTGCCGCTCGCGGTGCAACAGGCGTTCGTGCTCCACGCCGCCGAGGCGAGCGCGAAGGCGATTCGAGGCGCCGCGGCGCCGAGCGGCCCCGCTGCCTGACGGCCCCCTGACTTAACGGAGGCTTAACGCCCCGCAACGGGCGGTGAACGCCTGGGTTGGTAGACAGGGTGTAGCGCGAATACGTCGCGTGACCGGCTTGACTCGGCCCCGCACCCTGGGGTCGTGCTCTCGCACCGACTGCAGGCCAGCGCAGCCGACGGGAGCGTGAGACGGGGGCCCCGACCGCCTGCCCGGGGCCCCCGACTCTTATCCGCATCCCGGCCGCTACCTTTCCGGCCGTGGAGGAGGACGTGCGGCTTGGCCGCATTCAGCTGGCTGAGGACATCGAGCCGCTCGAGGACGAAGACCTCTGGGGCGGCGATGAGGAAGGGGACCACGCAGGCTGGTTCTGCGTCAGCACGGATCCCTTCCCTTGCCCCGCGCCGGGGTGCTCCTTCATCGCGACGTTCATGACCGCCGCGCATCTCGTCCTCGTCTGGCAGGAGCGCGACGACCCCAATCTCCTCCGTCACGCCGGTCGCGCGAAGGAAGTGGGGCGCAACCCGCGCGTCGTCACGTACGAGCGCGCATTCGGCCCGAGCGCGTCGTACTACGCGTGGGAAGCTGCGGGCCGCCCGGTGCACGGCATCCGCGGTAAGTGATCGACGCGCACTTCGGCGAGTCGCCGCCGCTGAGCGTCGGCATCGAGGAGGAGCTGATGATCCTCGACGCCGAGACCCTGCAACCGGTCGACGCCGTCGGCCTCTTCGTCGGCGAGTTCGAGGGCGGTCGGCTCAAGACCGAACTGCACGCATCGGTCGTCGAGCTCAACACCGACGTCTCTGCAGACGTCGCAGGCGCGGTCGACGCCCTACGTGCGCTCCGTACCACGGCAGCCGGG
>DASYFU010000322.1:0-1824 GCA_036498225.1 Gaiellaceae bacterium
CGCCCGAGCGGCATGCTCCGCGTCGGGGTGATGGTGATCGTCGCCCAGCCGGTCGGGTCGGTCGGCTGCTCCGGCGCGTTGTACGTCCAGCCGTACGGCAGCCCGAGCGCGTAGACGAGCGCGCCCTGCACGGAGAGGCCCTTCGTGTCGGCGACGTGGAAGCGCGCGACGATGGCCGTGCTCCGCGAGGTGACGACGTTCGGCGAGAAGCTGACCTTGTCGATGACGAGACGGTCGGGAAGCGAGACGTTCGCCACCACGATGGTCGTCGCCGGAGGCGTCGGTGCCGCAACGACCGCCGTCGGCCTGCTGTACACGTAGCCGGTCCCGCGCGCGTTGTACGCCGTGACCTCGACCTTCATCGTGTGGCCGACGTCGGCAGTGCCGAGCGTGTAGCTCGTCGCGCCGGCGTTGTGCGCGATGAACGTGACGCAGTTGTTGCCGTTCCGGTCGCAGCGCTGCCACGTGTAGTCGTAGCGGATGGGATCCGTCCCCACCCAGTGTCCCCGGTCGACCGTCAGCGTCGACCCCTGCTGCGCGGCGCCGTTGAGCGCGGGCAGCCGCGAGTTCGACGGAGCGCTGCCGCTCGAGGCGATCGCCGACGTCGGCGGCGAGGTCGCTGTCCCGCTGCCGCTCGCGTTCGTCGCAGTCACGGCGACGCGCAGGCGGTGTCCGTCGTCGTCGGCCATCGCGGTGTACTGCTGCGAGGTCGCGCCGGCGATGGTTGCGCAGCCGCCGCCCTGGTTGTCACAGCGCTCCCACGCATACGCGAACGACGTGGGCGACCCGGTCCACCCGCCGTTGTGCGCGGTCAAGAGCTGTCCGTCCCGTGTGGTGCCGGTGATCGTCGGCAGGTTCGTGTTCGACGGCGGCGATGCGGCGGCGGCCGAGCCGGCGACCGCCGCCGCGGCGATGGCCGCGATGACGAGGAACGAAAGATGGCGTCTCATGCGCACGGCGTTCCCGCACGCACGTGCCGAAATCTCGTTCGCCGAAAGCCTTACAGAGGTCTTACCGGATGGAAACGAGCATCTTCGGCGTCGCGTACCAGCGCAGGACGTTGCCGTCGACGCGCACGACGCCACCCTTCTTCAGGTCGATCCGGAACGCGTCCGGGTCGCCGCTGAGCAGGATTGAGAGGAAGTGCGACAGATAGGGCTCGTGGCCGACGAGCGCGATTGACGAGGCCTCCGGCCGGGCGCCGAGCGCATCGAGCCCTCCGGCAGGCGCGCGTACAGCCTCGAGCAATTCGCTGCGCTCGGGTTTCGGCCATCCCGCGTCCTCGTGCAGGATCTCCGCCGTGCGCCACGCGCGCACGTACGGGCTCGAGAGCACGACGTCGACGTGCGGGACGAGCGCGCGCAGCCCACGCGCGACCCGGCGGAAGCGCTGCTCGCCGTCAGAGGTCAACGGCCGCTCGGCGTCGTCCGGCCAGCGCTCCGCGTCGCGCTCTTCGGCGACCGCGTGGCGAACGAGGTAGATCTCCGTCACGAGCCGAGCACGCGCGCGAACAACTCGTGCGCCTGCAGCATCCACATGTGCCCGCCCGCGAGCGTGACCTCGCGGTGGTCGGCGCCGAGCGCGCTCGCGAGCGCGAGCGCGTGGCCGTTCGTGACGAGCGTGTCGGTCGAGCAGCTCACGACGAGGACGGGGATGCCTGCGGCGCGAACGCGGCCGCACTCGCGGCGAAGGTCGAGCGCCCGCACCTCCTCGGCGAGCGCAAGCGCTGCGCGCGGCGCGCGCGCGACGGCTGCGAGCGCACGCGCGGCGGCGACGCGCGGGTACATCCCCCGTGCGACCTGCCGGACGAAGTCGACGAGGCTC
>DASYFU010000323.1:0-5003 GCA_036498225.1 Gaiellaceae bacterium
CATCATGCGGCAGCTCTTGCGGTAGGCGAGCGACCCGTCGACCTTGTCCTTGACGATGTCGAGGCAGTCGAGGAGCGTCGCCTCCTCGGGCGCATCGATCTCGTACTCGCGCAGCGCGCGGTCGCCGGTTGCCGCGTCGTACCGCCAGACCTTGAACGCGACCTGCATCAGCCGCCCAGCGCCTTCAGCTTGCTGAAGTCCACCGTCTGATCGGCGGGCGGCGGCGTGATCGCCGTCCGCACGCCGAAGTCGGTCAGGCTCAGCGTCAGGTTGGTGGTCGACGACGTACCGTCGACGGGGTACGAGAAGTTCTCGCGCAGCCGGCGCACGAGACCGTCGCTGCCGATCCAGACGTCGACCGGGATGCTCGAGACCTTCGACTGCTGGAGCAGCTTGCCGTACGAGGAACCGACTGCGGCGGCCGCCTTCTTCACGTCGACGCTGCCGGTGTACTCGGTCGTGTTGACGCCGCCGATCGTCGCGGTCCCGACCTTGTTCACGTTCCCGACGGACTGGAGGAGCTGAAGCGCCTGCGTCGGGTCCTCGTTGCCGGCGGTCTGCAGCAGCTGGCTCAGGTTGACGCCGCCCTTCTGCGCGAGCGCGCCGAGGTCGGCCTTCACCCATTTCTTGCCGCTCAAGTACTGATTGAGCGCAGGCATTTGCATGTAGAGCAGCGGGCTCGTGCCGCTGCCGTCGAGGATCATGCGCGCCTTCCACTGATCCGGGTTCGCGGCCCGGGTGCCTGTGAGCGTCGAGATCGCCGACAGGTCCATCGTCATGTCGGCGCTGTGCGTCGTGTTGTTGCTGACGCCGTCGCCGACGATGTCGAGCGGACCGACCGGCCCCACCGTCTCGCTCAGATCCATGTGGACTCGCACGGACTGCGTTCCGGCCGTCTTCGTCGCGGCGCTCGCGACCGACTGGAGCGCGTTCGCAGCGCCACCGCCGCCACACGCCGCGGTGCTGAGCGCCGCTGCCGTGAGCGCCAGTGCGATGAGTCCTCGTCTCGCCACTAGTACTTCCTCTCTTCCGGTTCCCACTTCGACATCCGGACGTCTGCATAGGAAAGCACGGGTGCGTCGTCGGCCCAACGCGTGATCGAATGCTTCAGAAAGTTCTCGTCGTCGCGTATCGGGTAGTCGTGCGGCCGCGCGTGCGCGCCCCGGCTCTCCTTACGCGCGACGCCGGCCTGCACCATGCACCAGGCCGTGTCGAGCATGTTCCCGAGCTCGATCGCCTGCGTCAGGTCGCTGTTGAAGACGGTGCCCTTGTCCTCGACGTAGACGTTGCGATACCGCTCGCGCAGCTCGGGGATGATCTCGAGCTCGCGCAACATCTGATCCTCGCGCCGGAACACGGCGAAGTTCTCGAGCATCGACGTCCCCAGGTCCTCGCGGATCTTCCAGGGGCGCTCGCCGGACGTTCGCTCGAGCAGCGCCTTCAGCTCGCGCTCGGCATCGCGCTCGAGCGCCTCCGGCACCTCGATCGTCGTGTGCGAGAGCGCCCACTCGGCCGCAGCGCGACCGGCGCGGCGCCCGAACGTGATCGTCTCCATCAGCGAGTTGCCGCCGAGCCGGTTCGCGCCGTGCACGGACACGCATGCGCACTCGCCCGCGGCGTACAGGCCGGTCAGCTCGGTCGCGCCGTCGCTGTCCGTCTCGATGCCGCCCATGTGGTAATGCGCGCCGGGCCGAACAGGGACGGGCTCGTAGATCGGGTCGACGCCCGCGAAGGTCATCGAGAGCTCGCGCGAGCCGGGCAGGCGCTCGATGATCCGCTCCGGCCCGAGGTGGCGCATGTCGAGCATGACCGAGCCGTTGATCCCGCGACCGGCGTCGATCTCCGTCTGCTCCGCCCTGGAGACGACGTCGCGCGATGCGAGCTCGAGCGCGTTCGGCGCGTAGCGCTTCATGAAGCGCTCGCCGTCCTTGTTCAGGAGGTACGCGCCCTCGCCGCGGCAGCCCTCGGTGAGGAGGATCCCCGTCGGATAGAGCGTCGTCGGATGGAACTGCATGAACTCCATGTCCTTGAGCGGGACGCCGGCGTGCAGCGCCATTGCCGTCCCATCGCCGGTGCAGGCGTACGCGTTCGTCGTCACGCGGTACTGGCGGCCGGCGCCGCCGGTCGCGAGCACGATCGTCTTGCCGCCGATCGTCTTCAGGCCGCCGTTGACGAGGTCCCAGCAGATGACGCCCTGGCAGCGATCGTCGTTGACGACGAGCTGCCACGCGAAGAACTCCTCGTACACCTTGATGTCGCGCTTGCACACCTGCTCGTACAGCACCTGGATGAGCACGTGGCCCGTGATGTCGGCGGCGTAGATCGTGCGGGGCGAACCCGCGGCGCCGAACGGGCGCTGCGCGAGCTTGCCGTCGGGCTGGCGCGAGAAGAACGCGCCCCAGTGCTCGAGCTGGATGATGTCCCCGGGCGCCTCGCGCGTGAAGATCTCGATCGAGTCCTGGTCGCCGAGGTAGTCCGACCCCTTGACCGTGTCGAAGGCGTGCGTCTCGGGCGAGTCCTCGGCCGCGTTACCGAGCGCCGCGTTGATGCCGCCCTCGGCCGCGCCGGAGTGCGAGCGGGTCGGATGGAGCTTCGAGATCATCGCCACGTCCGCGCCCGCGTCATGGGCCTCGATGGCTGCGCGCATGCCGGCGCACCCGGCGCCGACCACGAGGACGTCGTGCTCGCCTATCACCGAGAAATCAGGCTACCGGCCCGGCCGCAGCCAGCTCCGGGGGGAACTTCTCGAAGTTCTCGCGGAACATCTGGGCGAGCTCGCGCGCCTTGCGGTCGTACGTCTCCGGGTCGCGCCACGTCGAGCGCGGATCGAGGAGCTTCGAGTCGACCCCGGGCACCTCGACGGGCACCCGGAAGCCGAAGACCGGGTCGGTGCGGTACTCGACGTCGTCGAGCTGCCCCGCGAGCGCGGCGTGGAGCAGTGCCCGCGTTGCCGCGATCGGCATGCGCCGGCCCTCGCCGAACGGGCCGCCCGTCCAGCCGGTGTTCACGAGCCAGACGGCGGAGCCGTGCTCGTCGAGCTTCGCGCCGAGCATCTCGGCGTACACCGACGGAGGCTGCGGCAGGAACGGCGCGGCGAAGCACGTCGAGAACGTCGGCTGCGGCTCGGTGATCCCGATCTCCGTACCGGCGAGCTTCGACGTGAAGCCCGACAGGAAGTAGTAGAGGGCCTGCTCGCGGTCGAGCCGCGCCAGCGGCGGCAGGATCCCGAACGCGTCGGCGGTCAGCATCACGACCGACGACGGGTGGCCTGTGCGCTTGTCTGGATGCACGTTCGCGATCTGCTCGAGCTTGTACGCGGCGCGCGTGTTCTCCGTCTTCGACGCGTCGTCGAGGTCGACGTGGCCCCGCTCGTCGATGGCGACGTTCTCGAGGATCGTCCCGAACGTGTGCGTCGTCTTGTAGATCTCGGGCTCGGCCTCGGCCGAGAGACGGATGACCTTCGCGTAGCAGCCGCCCTCGAAGTTGAAGACGCCACTCGTCCCCCAGCCGTGCTCGTCGTCGCCGATGAGCGCGCGCTCGGGATCGGCGGAGAGCGTCGTCTTGCCTGTGCCGGAGAGGCCGAAGAAGACGGCCGAGCGGCCGTCGTCGCCGACGTTCGCCGAGCAGTGCATGGGCAGAACGCCCTCGAGCGGCAGCCGGTCGTTCATGACCGTGAAGATCGACTTCTTGATCTCGCCCGCGTAGAACGTGCCGCCGATCAGCACCTCCGTGCGCGACGGATGCAGGACGATGAACGTTCCAGTGCGCGTCCCGTCGTCATCCGGGACGGCTTCGAGCGCCGGCGCGTGCAGCACGAGCGCCTGCGGCTGGAAGCCTCGCAGCTCGTGTGGCTCCGGGTCGATGAACATCGTGCTCGCGAAGAGTGCGTGGTACGGATGCGTCGTCACGACCCGCACCGCGATGCGGTGCTCGGGATCGGCGCCCGCGAACGCGTCGACGACGTAGAGCGTCGGCTCGTGCGAGAGATAGTCCGCGATCTTGTCGCGCAGATGGGCGAACGACTGCTCGGTGATCTCCTGGTTTCCGTCCCACCAGATGCGCGCCTCGGACCCCGGCTCGCGGACGACGAACTTGTCCTTCGGCGAGCGGCCGGTGTGGATCCCGGTGTCGACCGCCATCGGGCCGCCCTCGGCGATCCGTACGTCGCCGCGCGCCACCGCGTGCTCGTAGAGCATCGGGGTGCTCGGGTTCGCCACCACCGTCCCGGTCGGCGTGATTCCATGGATCCGGAGGTCCAGGCCACCGCGCACGTCCATCGTCGTCACCTCCGTATCGTACGGGCAATGGGGGAGCTGGTGCGGAATGACGGCGTCATCGCGGTTCGCCCGTGGCGACGGGCCGACGCCTCCGCGCTCGTCGACTGCCTGGACGGCGACGAGGAGATCGCCCGCTGGCTCGACCTGATCCCCCAGCCGTACACGGTGGCCGACGCGCTTACGTTCTTCGGCGGCCTGGGCGAGACGGCCTTCGCCGTCGTCGACGAGGAGTCGGGCCGGCTCCTCGGCGGCATCGGCCTGCGCTGGAGCGAGGACGTCGCGGAGATCGGCTACTGGGCGCGTGCGGACGCGCGTGGCCGCGGTGTGACGACGCGCGCGCTCGTCCTCGTCGCCGGCATTGCGCTCGAGCAGGGCGCGGCGCGCGTCCAGCTGCGAGCCGACGTCGAGAACGCTCCGTCGCGGCGCGTCGCCGAGAAGGCGGGCTTCACCGCGGAGGGCGTCCTGCGCAGCGTTCACTGGAACGCGCGCCTCGAACGGCGCCAGAGCTGGGTGATGTACTCGCTCCTACCCGGTGAGCTCTAGCTCTGTGGCTCCGGCTCCCGCGCCGACCGCTTCCGCCTCGGGCGGGATCGCCTCCGTCCGCACGACGAGCGCGACGCACGCGAGCACGAGCAGCGCACCGATCCCGATCGTCCACGTGAGCTTCTCGTGCAGCACGATCGCGCCGAGCGCGATCGCCACCACCGGGTTCACATACGCGTACGT
>DASYFU010000324.1:0-2441 GCA_036498225.1 Gaiellaceae bacterium
GACGACGATGCGGTCGCACCGATCGCGGGACGCGGCGAGGAGGTGCGCGACCAGCTGCGGCTGCTGACGCACACGAGCGACGCGGGCCTCTTCATCCGCACGCACGGCGACTACCACCTCGGCCAGACCATGTGGGCCGGCGACGACTGGATCATCCTCGACTTCGAAGGCGAGCCTGCGCGGTCGCTCGCCGAACGGCGGCGTAAGCGGTCGCCGTTGCGCGACGTCGCCGGGATGCTCCGTTCCTTCGCCTACGCGGCGAGCGCGGTCTCGCTCCTGCGCGACACCGAGCCTCCGGACGGATGGGAGGATCAGGCGCGCGCACGGTTCCTCGAGGGCTACTTCGACACCGTCGACTCCGCGTTGCTGCCGTCCAGCCAGGCGGCGATCGACCGGCTCCTCGCGGTGTTCGAGCTGGAGAAGGCGGTGTACGAGCTGCAGTACGAGCTCGACAACCGGCCCGACTGGGTCGGCATCCCGGTGCGCGGCATCCAGCGCCTCATCGAGGAGACCACCGCGCGCGCGTGATCGAGCTCGGCGCCGACCCTCATGCGATCCTCGGCGCGCATCAGGCCGACGGCGGTGTGGTCGTGCGGACGTACCGGCCCGAGGCGCAGTCGGTGCGTGTGCAGCCGGCCGGTGTCGACGCCGAGCTGACGGATCCGGCCGGATTGTGGGAGGCGCTGCTGCCGAAGGCCCGGCTGCCGCTCGACTACGAGCTCGAGATCGAGTATCCGAACGGCGACACGTACACGCTGCGCGATCCGTACGCGTTCATGCCGACACTCGGGGAGCTCGACCTTCACCTCGTCATGGAGGGCCGGCACGAGCAGCTGTACGAGAAGCTCGGCGCGCACGTGCGCGAGATCGACGGTGTCACCGGCACCGCGTTCGCGGTGTGGGCCCCGAACGCGCGCTCGGTCGCCGTCGTCGGGGAGTTCAACTCGTGGGACGGACGCCTGCATCCGATGCGCTCGCTCGGATCGTCCGGCATCTGGGAGCTCTTCGTTCCGGACGTCGGTCCAGCTGCGCACTACAAGTTCGAGGTCCGGACGCAGGACGGCCGGCTGCGGCTGAAGGCGGATCCGGTCGCGTTCTGGGCCGAGGTCCCGCCCGGCAACGCGTCGCGCGTGTTCCGCTCGGAACACACGTGGACCGACGACGACTGGCTCGAGGAGCGCGGCAGGACCGACCAGCTGCGCGCGCCGATGTCGATCTACGAGGTGCACCTCGGCTCGTGGCGCCGCAATCCGCTCGAGGACAACCGTCCGCTGTCGTACCGCGAGCTGGCCGACGAGCTCGCCGACTACGTCTCCGACCTCGGGTTCACGCACGTCGAGCTGCTGCCGGTGATGGAGCATCCGTTCTCCGGCTCGTGGGGCTACCAGGTGACCGGCTACTTCGCGCCGACGTCGCGCTTCGGGGACCCGGACGACTTCCGCGCCTTCGTCGAGCGCATGCACGAGCGCGGGATCGGGGTGCTCCTCGACTGGGTTCCAGCCCATTTCCCGCGCGACGACTGGGCGCTCGCGCTCTTCGACGGCACGCATCTGTACGAGCACGCGGATCCACGCCGCGGTGCGCATCCGGACTGGGGGACGCTGGTCTTCAACCTCGGCCGCAGCGAGGTGAAGAACTTCCTGCTCTCGAACGCCCTGTACTGGCTGCGCGAGCATCACGCCGACGGCATCCGCGTCGACGCGGTCGCGTCGATGCTGTATCTCGACTATTCACGCAAGGTGGGCGAATGGATCCCGAACGAGTTCGGCGGGCGCGAGGATCTCGAATCGGTCGCGTTCCTCAAGGAGCTGAACGAGGCGCTCTTCGCGCGCGTCCCCGGGGTCGTCTCCGCGGCGGAGGAGTCGACCGCGTGGCCGGGCGTGTCGCGCCCGACGTACCTCGGCGGGCTGGGCTTCGGCTTCAAGTGGAACATGGGCTGGATGCACGACACGCTCCAGTACTTCCAGAAGGATCCCGTCCACCGCAGCTTCCACCATCACACGCTGACGTTCTCGCTCCTGTACGCGTTCAGCGAGAACTTCATCCTGCCGCTGTCGCACGACGAGGTCGTGCACGGCAAGCGGTCGCTGCTCGACAAGATGCCGGGCGACCGCTGGCAGAAGTTCGCGAACCTGCGCGCGCTGTACGCGTACATGTGGGCGCATCCCGGCAAGAAGCTCCTCTTCATGGGCGGCGAGCTCGGCGAGTGGGAGGAGTGGAGCGCCGAGGGATCGCTGCACTGGAATCTGCTCGAGAACGCGGAGCACGCCGGCGTGCAATCGCTCGTGCGTGACCTGAACCGCGTGTATCGCGACACCCCCGCGCTGTACGAGCGCGACTTCGACCCGAACGGCTTCCGCTGGCTCGAGGCGAACGACGCGGCGAACAACGTGCTCGCTTTCGCGCGTCTCGACGGCGCGGGCGAGCGTCCACTCGTGTGC
>DASYFU010000325.1:0-2603 GCA_036498225.1 Gaiellaceae bacterium
CCGAGGACGAGGACCTGCAGCCAGACGTGCCGGGCGTTCGGATCGACGAACTGCGGGATGAACGCGAAGATGAAGACGATCGTCTTCGGGTTCGTCAGGTTGACGACACCCTGCGTGTAGGCGCGGCGCCACGTCCGCGGGCTCGCCTCCTCCTCGACCCGGTCGCCCGTCCGCGTGAGCAGGCGCCGGACGCCGAGCACGATGAGATACGCGGCGCCGACGTACTTGACCGCATCGAACGCCGTCCTCGAGGCGAGGATGAGGGACGAGAGGCCGGCGGTCGCGAGCGCGACGTGGACGATCGTCCCGGTCGTGATCCCGGCGACGGACGCGAGCCCGCCGGCGCGCCCCATCTCGATGCTGCGCGTGACGACGTACAGGACGGCCGGCCCGGGGATGGCGAGGAGCGCCATCGCGGTGGCGAGAAAGACGGCGTACGTCGAAAGTGAAGGCATGAATGTTCACCCGTACCAGGTACCGGTCTTTCGCGCAACGGAAGCAAGGGGCGAACGACTGGTACCTGGTACGGGCGTAACTAAGGAACGTACAGCGCGGCCACAGCGCGAGCGGTGTCGGCGATGCGGCTCCTCAGCTCCATAGGGGCGACGACCTCGAGGTCGGGGCCGTAGCGCAGCATCTCGCGGCGGGCCTCCTCCAGGCTCTCGAACACGAGCGTCCGCTCGCCCTTCGGCCCGCGCGCGGTCACCTCCACGCGTGGGCGGCTCTCCTCGAACGCCCGCGACCACTCCTGCCAGTAGTCGGACAGCTCGAAGCCGTCCGGCCGTTCGCATGCCTCGTCGAGCGGGCGCACCGAGGCGACGCGCGAGACGCGATAGACGCGCATGCCCGCGACGCGATGCGCCACGAGGTACCACGCGCCCGCCTTGAGCACGAGCCCGAGCGGGTCGATGGTGCGCTGCACGACGCGGTTCCCCTCGCGGTAGCGGATGCGGAGGCGGCACCCGCGCCAGACGGCGGCGGCGAGCGCCGGGAGATGGGGGACGCTGTCCTCGGCGCGGAACCAGCCGCGCGCGTCGAGGTGGAACAGCCGCTGCGCTCGCGTGGCGCGCTCCTGCAGCTCGGACGGGAGCGCGGCGAGGAGCTTCAGTCTCGCGGCCGCGAGCTCGCCGCCCAACCCGAGCTCGGCGACCGGGCCCGGCATCTCCGCGGCGAACAGCGCCTCGGCCTCGTCGCCGGTCAGCCCGGTGAGGCGCGTCCGGTATCCGCCCGCGAGGCGGTAGCCGCCGGCCGGGCCCCGCACTGCCTCCACCGGCACGCCCGCGGCGGCGAGCGACTCGACGTCGCGATGGATGGTGCGGACCGAGACCTCGAGCCGCTCGGCGATGTCGGCGGCGGTGAGCTGTCCGCGCGTCTGCAGCAGGAGGAGGAGCGAGACGAGGCGAGTGGCTCGCACGACTTTCCGAGCCTAGACGAGATACATGCCAGAAGGTGGCCTCTTTATCTGCGAGCCTCTCGAACATGAACATCGAGGTCGAGGAGGAGGCATGAGCGAGCGCGAAGAGACCAGCGTCGTCGAGCTCCTGCTGCGCGAGCCGGAGATCATCGCGTGGCTCGACGACTACCGTCCTCTGCCGGAGACGGCAGAGGACGACGAGCACGAGCCGCCGAACGCGGCGTGACCCGCGCTAGCCGAAGGTGAAGCTGTACGCGCGGACGCCCGGCGTGAAGACGAGCCGGAGCTGCGCGTCCCTCGTCGCCGGCGACGTGAAGAGCGTGTACAGCTTGTCGGCGTCGACCTTCACCGTCGGAGACCGCTTGCCGTCGATCGTGACGCGCACGCGGCCGTGGCCGCCGAGCACCATGTAGACGTCCTTCGCGTGGAAGTGGAGCCCGAGGGTCGCTCCGCGGCCCGGGTTCGCGCTCTGGCCGGACAGCGTCCATACGCCGCCGAACGAGATGTCGTCCTGCGGGATGCTCCGCGCAAGCGTGTACGTCGCCTTCTTCTCGAACACCGGCTTCGTGCCGACGTAGCGCGCCGGATCGACGCGGTAGGGGCCGAGGTAGGTCTCCGGCGTCTGCACCTCGGTCGGCGTGCGATTCGTGACGACCGTCATCGGCCCTGCGACGCCGAGGAGCGCGCGAATGTCCTTCTCGGTTGACCCATAGTCGCCCTCGCCGAACGTGTACTTGCGGACGACGCCGCTCTTGTCGACGAGGTAGTCCGCCGGCCAGTACTGGTTCGACCAGGCGTTCCACGTGTCGTACCCGTTGTCGAGCGCGACCGGCCACGTCACGCCGAGTCGATGCACGGCTCCCTCGACGTTGGACAGATCGTGTTCGAACGCGAACTCCGGCGTGTGCACGCCGACGATGTCGAAGCCGTCCTTGTGGTAGGCGGCATACCACGCCTGCAGATGCGGAATCGTGCGGAGACAGTTGATGCACGAGTACGTCCAGAAGTCGATGAGGACGACCTTGCCGTGCAGGCCCTTGATCGTCAGAGGCTTGCCGCCCGGCGTGTTGAGCCAGTGGGAGATGCCGGCGAAGTTCGGTGCAGCGCCGTAGCTGGGCAGTCCCGGCGATGCCGTCTTCACGGGCGCCGGACGGCTCTTGACGCCGCGAAGCGAGTCGAGATGATGCGT
>DASYFU010000326.1:0-4439 GCA_036498225.1 Gaiellaceae bacterium
CGCCCGTCGTCGCACGACCGGACGCCGCCGTCCAGGAGCTCGTCGGAGATGCAGGCGTCCTCACGGACGATCTCGCCGCCGGCATCGGCGTCGCGCTCGCGGACCGGGACCGCTTCCGCTCGGCGGGGCTCGAACGGGCGCGCCTCTTCAGCTGGGAGGAGACGGCACGCCGCACGGCCGACGTCTACCGGAGGCTCGCGTGAAGGTCAGCGCCGTCGTGATCTCGCACGGCCACGCCGACGAGCTCGCTCATTCGCTGCCGGCGCTCGCGCCGCAGGTGGACGAGCTCCTCCTCATCGCGAACATCCCAGACAGCGTCCCGGCCGATCTGCCCGACGGCGTGCGGGTGCTCGAGAACGAGCGGCCGCTGTCGTTCGCAGCCAATGCGAATGTCGGCACGGCGAACACGAAGCACGAGCTCGTGCTCATCGCGAACCCAGATGCGATTCCGGCGCCGGACGCGGTCGCCGTTTTGCGCGACTTCATGGAGGCGCATCCGCGCTGTGGTGTCGCCGGCCCGAAGATGCTGTACAGCGACGGGAGCTGGCAGGCGTCGCGGCGCAGCTTCCCGACGATCGGCGCGACGCTCATTCGGCGTACGCCGCTGCGGCTGCTCTTCCCGCCGCTGCGCTGGCAGCGGCGCCACTACCTGCTCGACGACCGGCCCGACGAACCGGCGCAGGCGGACACGATGCTCGGCGCATTCCTCCTCATGCGCCGCGCGATGCTCGAGGAGATCGGCGGCTGGGACCCGGGCTACCGCATGTACTGCGAGGACATCGATCTCAACTATCGCGCGTCGAGAGCCGGCTGGGAGCGCTGGTACGTTCCCGCCGCCGTCGTCCAACACGAGTATGCCGCGGTGATCGACAAGCGCTTCCTCACGCGACACACCCTCTGGCACGCGCGCGCGATGCTGCGTTTCCTGCGCAAGCATCCCGAGCGCCTGCTTGCCCTGCGATGACCTGGGAGAAGTACGGGGCCAAGGCGGCAGGCTGGAGCGACACCGCGTACACGGATGCGCGCGCGTACCTCGCGCACCGCGCGGAGCTCGTGCGCACGCTCGGCCCCGAGCTCCGCCCGGGCGTCACGGTGCTCGACCTCGCCTCCGGTGACGGCGGCCTCGCGGACTTCCTGCCGGATCAGCGATACGTCGGCGTCGATGCGAACACGGAGATGGTCGCCGCCGGCCGCGCGCGCGGCCGGGAGATCGTCGAGGCGGACCTCAACGCGTACGTCCCGCCCGCGCCGGTCGAGGCGACGACGATCTTCCGCGCCATCTACTACGCCGCGGATCGCCGCGCATTGCTCGAGCGGATCGCCGGCTACACGACGAGCAAGCTCGTCTTCGACCTCAATCCACGGCAGTATCGGCTCGAGGACGTCCGCGCGGATCTCGAGGCCGCGGGATTCGACCGGCTCGTGACGCACCCGTTCTTCGTCCCGCAGACGCGCGCGCCCGTTCCCGGTCTTCAGCTGCTCGAGCGGAGCGGTGCGGTCGCGAGAGCGATCCTGCGTCTCCGCTTCACGCTCATCTGCGCGGCTTGGTCTGAAAGAACCGATACGTGACCATCGCGCCGAGCTGACGCTTGTCGCCGCGGTGGTCGTAGTCGTCCGGAACGAACGGGTGGTCGACCACGACGTGCACGGCGAAACCTCCGGCGGGCACGCGGAACCAGGCGACCTTCGACTGAAGGTTCCCGATCGTCGTGTCGACCTTCGTCGTCACGCGGCCGAGGGACGGCTGCCCGAGGTTCGGCTGCTGCTCATTGATCCGCAGCTTGCCCAGGACGATCTGGATCGGGCTCGGCTTGATCGGATAGTTCTCCGGGCGGGAGTACGCCACGCGGAGCCAGCCGGACCGCCCTGAGAAGCGGTAGTAGGAGCTGTCGCCACCGTTCGTCCAGCCGTCGGGATAAATGCCGGTGCACGTGCTGCGGAGGCGGTTCGGTCGCGCGAGGCGCACGAGTGCCCACGTCTGTGGGCCTCCGCCGGCCTGGTACGGGTGCGTCTTCACGATCGCGCCGGCCATGTCGATGCAGGGGAGATCCTCAACGGCATAGGTGTACTGGATCGGCAGGCTCCCGGGAGCGTTCGTCCAGTACAGTGCGCCGTCGCGCAGGATGTTCGGGCCGCCCGACGGCCCCGGGCCGAGGACGCTGCCGTCGAGGCTCGACACGCGCGTGATCGAGCGGTTCCAGAACTCGAGCAGCCACTCCGGATTCTGGTCCTGCTCCGCCTCGCCCATGTACAGCGTCGGGGCAAGATGCGTCGTGCCGTCCACCCACGAGAACGGGCGTTCCAGCGTGCCGGCGGCCTGGCGAGCGAGCGAGTTCGTCCCGGCGGACGCGGCGAGCTCCCCTGTGAGGTTCCAGCCGACGACGCCGATCGCGGCGGCGACGGTCACCGCCGTGAGTGCGCGTCCTCGGAGGAAGCGCGACGCGAGGAGCACGAGCACGGAGATGACCGTCATGACGATGAGGATCTCGCGCGCGAACTGGGGCGTCCAACCGATGTCGCGGTTGGCCTGCTGGAGTATGGCGAAGCCGAGCGCGTCCGAGTAGAGCTGAATCCACATCTGATACGGGTACTGCGTCACGTGGTAGAGCGCGTACCCCATGAGGTAGAGCGTGTACGCGCCTGCGAGTGCGAGGCCGACGATGCTCACGCGCCGGCGCGAGAACACGAGCGCCGTCCCGACGAAGAGCAGCGGCGCGATGTAGATGAGATTGCGCTCCTCGACACGCGTGGCGAACTGCGTCGAGAGATAGGCCGCCTTGATCGCGGTGTACAGCCCGAAGGTGATGATCCCGGCGGTCGAGACGGAGCGGAAGATGCGTACTTCTCGGCTCGGCTGCTCGCCACGCGCGCGGAAGAGCGCTGCGAGCCCCGCAATGAAGGGCAGCACTCCGAGGCCGATCGCGAGCGAGCCCGCCGCCCAGCTGCCCTCGACGATTTGCCGGTGCTTGTAGCCGACGGTGACGATCCGAATCTCATCGGAGTTGTTGCTGCCGATGGCGGTAATGAGGAAGATCGCGCCCAGTACGAGGACGACGAACCCGATCCAGTCCCCCGATGACCACGTCGCGCGCCACCGCCGCGTGCGGTCACTCGACCACACCGCGAACAGGAAGGCAAGCACGAGGGTCGCAGGGATGACGAGCAGCTCGCCCCGCACCTCCGGCGCGACGATCGAGGCGAAGACCGCGACGGCGATCCAACTCCGGCTCCTCGTCATGAACGCCTTGGCGATCGCGAGGAAGCAGAACGCGGCGTAGGGATACGCGATCGGTTCCTGGACGAGGTACGACGAGTAGGCGAGCGACGGGATGGCGCCCGCGCCGGCGGCTGCGAAGAGGGCCGCCGACTTGCCGACCACCATGCGCGCGAGCAGGTACGTCGGGAAAACGACGGCCGCCATGATCAGCACGTCGACGTACTTGACCGCTGAATATGCGGCGGCGACGTCGTTGATGCGCCAGAGCGGCGCGACGAGGTACGTATAGAGCGAGTCCGCCGAGTGCGGCTGTCCCCGCTCGGCCGGGTGGCCTGTCGCCGCGATCGAGCGGGCCAGCTGCGTGAACTCCAGCTCGTCGCCGAAGAGCCACGGCGTCACGCGCCGCCAGGCCTCGAACGCGTACACGGCCGACAGCCAGACGTAGATGCTGGCGAGCGGCACGGCCGCCAGCAGGCGATCGCTCAACGTGGCGGAGCGCAGCTCGCTCCGCGGCGTTGCGATCGCGCTCACTCGGCGGCGATACCCAGCGGAACGGCGTGCGTGACTTCGATCTCGCGGCGCACGAAGCTGCACGGTACAGCAGCGCGCCTGCACGCCTCCAGCACTGCGTCGAGCCGCTCGCGAGGAGCCGACGGGATCGTCACGAAGACGGCGTCCGGGGCCAGTCGGCCCACCGCCCAGCCGATGTCGTCCAGGCCGCCGACGATCGCGACGCCCTGGATCCGCCGCCGCCGGAGCGCGTCGTCGTCGTCGACGAAGCCGACGACACGCTCGCCCGGGGTCTCGCGCAGCTCGCGCAGCAGGCTCCGTCCGCTCCGGCCGGCACCGACGATGAGCACGCGGCGCTGGTCGCCGCGGCCGACGAGGGCGGAGAGGCCTCGTGCGAGCGCCCGCTCCCAGAACCGGGAGATGCCGATGAGGAACGAGCACAGCAGCACGTCGATGAGGTAGACGCTGCGTGGGAAGCCGTTGAACGGGACCGTCGCCCACGTGAACAGGAACGCAACGGCTTCGGAGAGGACGCAGGCGGCGAGAACGCTGGCCGCGTCCCGTGCGCCGGCGTACCGCCATACCCCGCGGTAGAGCCCGAAGATGATGAAGAAGATGTAGCGCGCGACGAGCAGCGCAGGAAGCGAGCGGTCGAACACGTGCCGCTGCCACATGACGCCCGTTCCCTCGAGGCGAATGATGAAGGCCGCCG
>DASYFU010000327.1:0-2213 GCA_036498225.1 Gaiellaceae bacterium
CGCAGGCCGCAACCACGGCCTGCTTGTGTGGGATCGTCACGTTCGCGCCGGCGAAGCCTTCGCGCCGCAGCTCCGCGACCGCGGCGACCGCGTCTTCGACGTCGCGGGCCTCGTAGGCCCAGTCGAGCCCGAGCGCCGCGAACGCGGCGTTCTGCATCCGCGGCGAGAGCGAGTGCGAGACCGGGTGGCCGAGCAGCGACACGCGCGCCGGCACTAGCGGTACCCGTTCGCCGCGAGGAACTGGTCGTAGGCGGAGGCGCTCGCCGTGAAGAACTGGTGCAGCGAGTTCTTCCTGCGCGCGTAGTAGAGGTAGTCCACGTGCGCCGGGTGCGCCGCCGCGCGGATCGAGGCGAGGCCCGGGTTCGCGATCGGGGTCGGAGGCAGCCCGAAATGGATGCGCGTGTTGTACGGCGTCGGGTTCTGGAGTTGCGACTCGAGGATCGACTGGGTCGGAGGGATGTGCAGGCCGTAGCGCAGAGTCGCGTCGATCCCGAGCTGCATCCGGTCGTGCAGCCGGTTGTAGATCACCGCGGCGACGAGTGGCCGCTCGCTCGGGACGGCGACCTCCCGTTCGATCATCGACGCGATCTTGAGCACGTCGTACGGCGTCAGGTTCTTCGAGCGTGCGTAACTCATGTTCACCGAGTCCCAGTTGCGGCAGAACGCCTGGAGCTGCGCCTTCACGAGTTGCCTCGACGTTGTCTGGCGCAGGAAGTCGTAGGTCGCCGGGAAGAGGAAGCCCTCGAGGTTCGACTGGCGGGCACGGCCGAAGCACGGGACGACCTGGTTGCGGGAGGCAGCCAGGTACACGGGCTCGCTGAGCCGCACCGGCCGGTGGCGCTCCCGCACGGCGATCTTCGCGACCACGCTCACACGCGCGGCCATCTGCGCGCGGGTCAGCCCTTCCTGGAAGATGATGTGGAACGGCTTGGGCGGCGGCGGCGGCGCTGGTGGCGGCGGCGGCTTCGCTCCGCACCCGGCGAGCAGCGCGCTCGCCGCGACGACGATCAGACTCGCGCGCTTCGCCACGCAAGAAAGCTAGACAACAGGTGGGCTGCCGCGCGCGCGTCATCGCCGTCGGCGAGCACGGAGGTGAAGCGCTCGTCCCATGTCTCGACCGGAAGCTCGAGCGCCGCGCGCAGCCGTGCGACGAAGACGGCGGTCTCATCGGCCTGGGCGCCGTGCTCGCCCCTGAGGGTCAGCGGCAGCCCGACCACGATCAGCTCCGGCTCCTCGGTATTGATCAGCGCGATCAGCTCGTCGAAGCCGGCAGCCCTGTTCACCTGGCCGACAACCGCGACCGGCCGCGCCAGCGTTCCCGTCGGGTCGGAGACGGCGACGCCGGTGCGCGCGGAGCCGTAGTCGAGCGCGAGGACCTTCATGCCAGCGCGGCCGAGAGCAGTTCGCGGGCCTTCTCGAGCGCCTCCGGCAGCCGGTCGGGATCCTTGCCGCCCGCGCGCGCCATCGTCGACCGGCCGCCGCCGCCGCCGCCGACGATCGGGGCGATCTGCTTGACGATCTCGCCGGCCGAGACGCGTTTGGCGACGCTGTCGTCGAAGTTCGCGACGAGGTGGACGTTGCCGTTCTCGCGCGACCCGAGCACGACCGCGGCGGGCGCGGTTCGCTGCTTGAGCCGGTCGGAGAGGTCGAGCAGCGCCTCCCCGCCGATCGCGGCGACCTCCATCACGACGACGTTCGTCTCGTTGACGACGACGATCTCAGGCTCGACGTCGGCCTGGGCCTCCTGCCTCTTCGGCTTCTTGGCCTCCTTGCGCGCCTCGACGAGCTCGGCGCGAACGTCCTCGAGCTCGCGCGAGCGGCCGTGGAGCACGGCCCACGCCTCGCCCGAGGTGACCGCCTCGATCCGCCGCGCGCCCGAGCCGACCGAGCCCTCGCTCGTGATCACGAACGGGCCGATCTCGGCGGTCGAGCGGACGTGCGTCCCGCCGCAGAGCTCGCGCGAGAAGCCGTCGATCTCGACGACGCGCACGTACTCGCCGTACTTCTCCCCGAAGAGGGCCATCGCACCGAGCGCCCGCGCCTCGGCGATCGTCGTCACGAACGTGCGCACAGGGATCGCCTCGAAGACCTTCTCATTGACGATCCGTTCGACCCGCTCGCGTTCGTCGGCCGTCAGCTGCGTCGGATGCGTGAAGTCGAAGCGGAGCTTGTCGGGACGCACCGACGAGCCGGCCTGCTTGACGTGGTCGCCG
>DASYFU010000328.1:0-1754 GCA_036498225.1 Gaiellaceae bacterium
CTGCTCGGCCTCGGGATGCTGTCGGCCGTCGAGGACGCGGTCGACCAGATCGCGCGCCTGCACGGCGAGGCGATCGACCTCTCGCGCATCCCGCTCGACGATCCCGACGTGTACGCGGAGATCCAGCTCGCCGACACGGTCGGGGTCTTCCAGATCGAGAGCCGTGCGCAGATGCAGAGCCTGTTGCGGACAAGACCGGAGAATCTCGACGACCTGACCGTGCAGGTCGCGCTCGTGCGTCCCGGGCCGATCCAGGGGAAAGCCGTCCACCCGTACATCGAGCGGCGCCATCGGCTGCGCGAGGACCCGGCGTTCGAGCCGCCCGCCGACCATCCGCTGCTCCAGGAGCCGCTGCGGGAGACGCTCGGCGTCATCGTCTTTCAGGATCAGGTGCTCGACGTCGCGATCCACCTCGCGGGCTTCACCGTCGGGGAGGCCGAGGGACTGCGCCGCGCGATGAGCCGCAAGCGCTCGCACGCCGCGCTCGAGGCCTACCGTGCGCGCTTCGTCGAGGGCGCGCTCGCGAAGGACGTCGACGAGCAGGTCGCCAACGACGTCTACGACAAGCTCGTCGCGTTCTCCGGCTTCGGCTTCCCGAAGTCGCACTCGGCCGCGTTCGGGCTGCTCGCGTACCAGTCGGCGTGGCTGCGCCACCACTACAGCGCCGAGTTCCTCGCCGCGCTCCTGAACGCGCAGCCGATGGGCTTCTACCCGCCGGCGACGCTCGTCCGCGACGGGCAGCGGCGCGGCGTGGAGACGCGGCCGCCCGACATCAACCTCAGCGGCGCGGGCTGCACGATCGAGGACGGGACCGTCCGCGTCGGGCTGAAGTACGTGCAGGGCGTGGGGGAGGACGACGCGGAGACGGTCGTCGACGAGCGCGCGCGCAGCGGTCCGTTCCGCTCGATCCGCGACCTCGCACAGCGCGTCACCCTCAGCGAGGCGGAGCTGACCTCGCTCGCCGAATCGGGCGCGTGCGACTCGTTCGGCCTCCAGCGCCGCGAGCTGCTCTGGCAGCTCGGCCTCGTCCCGCGCGCGCAGACCGTCCCCGGGTCGGGCGGCGGCGAGAAGCAGCTCGCGCTACCGCTCGAGCCGACGGTCGCGACGCCGAAGCTGCCGGAGCCGACGGTGTGGGAGCGGATGCTCGACGACTACCGCACGACGAGCCTCTCGGTCGGGGTGCACCCTCTCGAGCTGATGCGGCCGCATCTGCCGAAGGGAACGCTGTCGAGCGTCGAGCTGCTCGAGCAGCCGAACCGTTCGAACGTGCAGGTCGCCGGGATGGTCGTCGCGCGCCAGCGCCCGTCGACCGCGAACGGCGTCGTCTTCATGCTCCTCGAGGACGAGCTCGCGCAGGTGAACCTCATCGTCCTGCCGCAGGTCTACGAGCGGTTCCGCGCGGTGGTGCGCAGCGAGCCGCTCCTGCTCGTCCGTGGCCGCTACGAGCACTCGGACCGCAACCGGAACGTCCTCGTCAGCGAGCTCGTCTCGCTCGCCCCGCTCGCGCGCTCGCTGACCGACGGCGCCGACGTCCACGCCGCCCTCCCGCGCGCCCACCACTTCGGGCATCGGTAGGTGACCGTCAGCAAGGGCAAGAAGAGCTAGCACCCAGGCCACGCTCGGACAAATCCGTTTCGGCCTCGCTAACGTCTGAGTAGACATCGCGTCTCACTCTTGCGATAGGTCGATGGGTCGGGGCCGCACCGGGGGCGGCAGTCGCCGTGCGATTTAGGAGGACGTCAATGAAGCGGTTC
>DASYFU010000329.1:0-20876 GCA_036498225.1 Gaiellaceae bacterium
GTGAGCGGCAGCCCGATGAGCCAGCCGGAGACCGCTCCGCCCCAGCGTCGCCCGGCCAGCGTTGCGCCGACCATGACCGCGGGCGCGAGCACCAATTTGAGCGCGAGTATCACTAGGGTTCAAGTATGGATCGCGCCGTCACCGTCGCCTGCGTGCAGGCGGAGCCGGTCATCCTCGACCGCGAGCGCACCATCGACAAGCTCGAGGGGCTCGCGTCGGAGGCCGCGGGCAATGGCGCCGAGCTCGTCGTCTTCCCGGAGACCTTCGTCCCGGTCTATCCGTCGTCGGCGTGGGCGAAGGCGTTCGCCGGCTGGCAGAACGACGGAGCGAAGGAGACGTTCGCCCGCATCGCGCAGAATTCCGTCGCCGTCGGCTCGCCCGCCGAGCAGCGGCTCGCCGCGTGTGCGCACGAGCTCGGCATCTGGCTCGTCACCGGGGTGAACGAGGTCGAGTCGGAGCGGCCGGGCACGATCTACAACGCGCTCCTCTACCACGCGCCAGACGGCTCGCTCGCGCTGCACCATCGCAAGCTCGTCCCGACGAACCACGAGCGGCTCATCTGGGGGCAGGGCGACGGCCGCGGCCTCACCGCCGTCGAGACCGGCTTCGGCCGTCTCGGCGGGCTCGTCTGCTGGGAGAACTACATGCCGCTCGCGCGCTTCGCGTTGTACGAGGCGGGGGTGGAGATCTACGTCGCGTCGACTGCGGACGACAGCGACGCCTGGCAGGCAACGCTCGTGCACATCGCGCGGGAGAGCCGGTCGTACGTCGTCTCACCGTGTGCGATCCAGCACGCGTCCTCGTACCCGGCCGACTTTCCGCTGCGCGCTGAGCTCGACGGCGCCGGCATGCTCGGTCGGGGCGGCAGCGCGATCCTCGCGCCCGACGGCTCGTACCTTGCGGGGCCGTTGTACGACGAAGAAGGGATCCTGTACGCGGAGCTCGATCCGACTACGCTGCTTGCGGAGCGGCAGCGCTTCGATCCGGTTGGCCATTACCACCGGCCGGACGTGCTCCGCCTCGGCGTCAGCCCTTCGGCTCGCGCGGGCGATGCGACGCCGAGTACACGTCCTTCCGCCTGATCAGGCCGTCCTCGATCGGGAAGACGTCCACGCCGTCCCACTCGACGCCGCGCGCGCTCGCGGTCCATTCGCACACGGCGAAATCGTCGCCGCAATTGAGGCTGCGCGTCGTGAAGCTGAGATCGGGGTTGTTCTCGAAGATGCGCGCGATGTGCGCGCGCACCGCGTCGGCGCCTTCGGCCTTCTCGTCCGCGGTGTGGTTGTGGAACACGATGTCGGGATGGTGCATCGACGCAATCGTGTCGACGTCGTGCGCGTTCCAGGCACCGTTGTAGCGTTCGATCAACTCCAGCGTGTCCACAAGGCACAGTGTCTCACCAGGGCACGACCGGTGCCAGGCACCTGTACGAGGGTCATACCGCTGTGTGACGGTTTCGTCGGTATGTCTCTACGCGCTGAAGGCTCGACGCATTTGTCCGGCCGAAATCTGCCGTGACGTCCTCGGCAACCCTTCTCCCGGGCTTCGTGACAGTGCCTGGCACCGGTCGTGTCTTCAGCGGGCACGGCGGCGGAGGACGCGGGTATCGCCCACACGCCGTGTCACCCCGTCGGCGTCGAAGCGCTCGAGCAGCATTTGCGCCGTTTTACGACCGACGCCGAGGGCGTCTCGGAGCTGCGCGAGCGTGATTCCGTCGACGAGGACGGAACGAGCCTGTTCGTACGCCGCCGGCGAGACCGCGAACCCGTCGCCGACCCGCACGAGCCGCCCCTCGCCCTCGAGGAAGCGTGCGAGCGCGGGATCCTCCACCTTCACCGGCTCGAGACCGAGCTGCGCCTCGAGCGCGGCGGCCGCCTCCCCATGCGCGCCGAGCTCGGCGGCCGCCCCCGGACGATAGAGCTTCGCGCCGCGGCGTTCGAGGCCGAGCAACGGCTCGACGGCTTTCGCCCAGGGCTCGGCCGGGATCGGGACGCCGGGGTCGAGCGGATCGGCGGCATCGATCGCGCGCTCGAGCTCGCCGCGCAACTCGTCCAGCCACTCCTGCGACCAGATCCACTCGCCGTCCGCGAGCTCCGGTGCGTGGACGAAGGACTCTCCGCGCTCGACCGCCTCCATCCTCTCGACGCTCGCGTGCCGCGGCGGGTTCGCGTCGAGCACGACGCCTCCGCCGACCGTCGTGCCCGCGCGCAACACGATGCGGTCGCCGCGCGCCGCGACGACGGGAGCTGCTAGTCGCAGCTGCGCAAAGCGATCGCCGACGCGCGCGACGCGCGCAGGGATGTCCGCCGTTCCGTGGTGCACGCGCACGCGCGAGGGAATGTCCGCGAGCGCCTCGAGCGCCACGTCGAGGCGATAGCTCGGCCGGTACGCGCCCGGCGCCACGAGTGCGTCGCCCCGCCGCACGTCGCGGCGCTCGACGCCGGGGAGCGCGACCGCCACCCGCTGCCCCGCCTCGGCGCGCGCGACCGGACGGTCGTGCACCTGCACGCTGCGCACGCGGACGCTTCGCCCGCGCGGCTCGACGCGCAGCTCGTCGCCTTCGCCGATCGAGCCGGACCAGAGCGTCCCCGTCGCAACCGTGCCGATGCCGCGCAACGTGAACGAGCGGTCGACGTACAGCCGCGTCGGCGCCTGCTCGCGGCTGCGTTCGACCGCGATGCCTGCGAGCGCGGCCCGCAGCTCCTCGAGGCCGTCGCCCGAGCGCGCGCTGACCGCGACGACGGCCGCGCCCGGGACGAGCTCCTCCGCCTCGGCGCGCGCGAGCTCGAGCGTCTCATCGTCCGCAAGGTCGGACTTCGTCAGCGCCACGACGCCGCGCTCGACCCCGAGCAGCCGGAGCACGGCGAGATGCTCGTGCGTCTGCGGCCGCGCGCCCTCGTTCGCGTCGATCACGAGCAGGAAGAGGTCGACACCGGTCGCGCCCGCGACCATCGTGCGCACGAAGCGCTCGTGGCCGGGGACATCGACGACCGACAGCTGTGCCCCGTCCGGGAGCGCGAGCGGCGCGTAGCCGAGGTCGATGGAGATGCCGCGCGCCTGCTCCTCCGGGAGCCGGTCGGTGTTCTTGCCCGTCAGCGCCTCGACGAGCGTCGTCTTGCCGTGGTCGATGTGACCCGCGGTCGCGACAGTCAGGGGCATGCGCGCACTGCGGCCGCGACTTCGTCGAGCTCGTCGTCGGCGAGCGTGCGGCAGTCGAGCAGGAGCCTGCCGTCGCGGACGATGCCGATCACCGGCGGCTCGCCGGTGCGCAACGGCGCGGCGAGCGACTCGTCGAGTGCGCACGCAAAGCTCGGGAGCTCCGCGAGCGGGAGTGCCCCGCCGCCGACACGCGCGACGGTCTCCTCGACCGTGCCGCCAGTCATCTCCGCCAGTCGCACGGCTCGCGCGCGAACCATGTTCGCGTCCTCGCGCAACATGCGCAGGACAGGAATGCGCGCCGGGGCATCGAGGTGCAGCCGAAGCGTCCCCTCGAGCGCCGCGAGCGAGAGCTTGTCCACGCGCAGCGCGCGCTGGAGCGGGTGCCGCCGCAGCCGCTCGACGAGATCCGCACGCCCGGCGACGATGCCCCCCTGCGGGCCGCCGAGGAGCTTGTCGCCCGAGAAGCAGACGAGATCGGCGCCGGCCGCGAGCGACTCACGCGCTGACGGTTCGCCTGGGATGTCACCGAGTGCGCCCGAGCCGAGGTCGTCGACGAGCGGGATCCCGTGTCGGCGCGCGACCACCGCGAGCTCCTCGATCCGGGGCAGCTCGGTGAAGCCGACGACGCGGAAGTTCGACTGGTGCACGCGCAGGAGGACGGCGGTCTCCGGGCCGATCGCCGCCTCGTAGTCGGCCGCGCGCGTGCGGTTCGTCGTCCCCACCTCGACGAGTCGTGCGCCCGAGCGCGCCAGCACGTCGGGGATGCGGAAGCCGTCGCCGATCTCGAGCAACTCGCCGCGCGAGACGACGACCTCGCGCCCCTCCGCAAGTGCGGCGAGCGCGAGCAGCACCGCCGCCGCGTTGTTGTTCACGACGAGCGCGGCCTCCCCGCCGGTGAGCCGGCGGACGAGGCCGGCGAGATGATCCTGTCGCGATCCGCGCTCGCCGTCCTCGAGATCGAGCTCGAGATTCGAGTAGCCGCGCGCCGCCTCCTGCACGCGGGCGAGCGCTTCCGGGGCGAGCGGCGCGCGTCCGAGATTCGTGTGGATGATCACGCCCGTCGCGTTGATGACCCGCCGGAGGCTCGGCGCGCGAACGGCATCGAGCTCGGCGCGCAGTCGGCCGGCGAGGTCGCCGGGATCCGCGCCCGCTTGTATCTCTTCACGCGCGCGCGCGAGGACCGTGCGCGCGGCGTCGACGGCCAGCGGGTCGCCGACGTCCCGTGCAAGCTCGTCCACCGAGGGCAGGTCGCGCCGTTCCATGCGGGAAACGTTACTGCGCCTCGAAGCGGTCGACGACCATCCTCACCGCCGCCTCCGGGTCGTCGGTCACCGTCAGCAGCTCGAGATCCGCGGGCGAGACCGTTCCCGCCGGCAGTGCGCGGTCGCGCATCCAGTCCAGCAGCGGCGACCAGTACTCGGAGCCGAAAAGGACGACGGGGAAGTGCTCCACCTTGCCGGTCTGGATGAGGGTCAGCGACTCGAAGAGCTCGTCGGCGGTGCCGAAGCCGCCGGGGAAGACGACGAATCCCTCCGCCGCTTTCACGAACATCGTCTTGCGCGCGTAGAAGTGGTGGAACGTCAGGCCGATGTCGACGTAGTTGTTCAGCCCCTGCTCGTGCGGCAGCTCGATGTTGAACCCGATCGAGAGCCCGCCCTGCTCCTGGCAGCCGCGGTTCGCCGCCTCCATCACGCCGGGGCCGCCGCCGGTGACGACCGCCCAGCCCGCCTGCGCGAACAGCTTCGCCGTCGCGCGTGCCTCGTCGTAGGCGGGCGACCCTTCGTGCACGCGCGCCGAGCCGAAGATCGACACGGCGGGCCGATCGATCGAGTCGACGGTCTCGAAGCCCTTGAGGAACTCGTCGCCGATGCGCTTCGCGTGGTCGAGCTCCTCCTCGCGCGACCAGTGCGTCTCGAGCATCTTCTTGTCGTCGGTGCTCATAGCGCTCCGTGCGGTCTGGTCGCGAGCAGGCAGATGACGATCGCAGTCGCGAGGCCCGCGTACAGCGTGAACAGCTGCAGCGCCCGGGCGCGGTCGGGCGCGAAGGCCTGCATCGGCACGCCGCCCTCGAAGCGGATGACCGGCATGCGCCACGCCTCGCGGATCGACGTCGCCACATGGCCGCCGTCGAGGAATCCGACCGGCAGCAGGTTGAACGCGTTCAGGAGGAAGCCGATGTTGGCGAGCACCTCGAGCTTGTTCGAGCCGTTGATCGCGCTCGCGATCCATACCGCCGCCGCGCCGAGCGAGCCGACAAAGGGCCCGGCGAGCGAGATGAGCCCGCTGCGCAGTGGCGTCAAGCCCGCACGCTGGATGGTCACGTACGCGCCGAGGAACGGGATGAACATCGGCCACGAGACATGCAGGCCCTGCCGTCTCGCTTCGAGCACGTGGCCGATCTCGTGGACGAGGATCAGCACCGCGAGCCCGACGCCGAACGTCCAGCTGTGGAACCAGAACGAGTACGCAGCGGCCGAGATGAAGAAGCCGAAGAACTTCGCGAAGAGGAATCCCCACTTGAGTGCGGTGCCTCCGATCACCACGGCACCGCCCAGGATCCGTTCCAGCGTCCGCTTCACGATCCCCTTCCGATCCATTCTTCGCCGTCGGCGTAGATCTCTTTCTTCCAGAGCGGGATCGTTTCCTTCAGGGTGTCGATCGCCTCGCGGCATGCGTCGAGCGCGGCGGCGCGATGCGGCGCGGACACGGCGATGACGACGCTCGCCTGGCCGATGTCGACCGGGCCGACGCGGTGGTGGATCGCGACCTCGCACAGACCGTGCTTCTCCTTCAGCTGGTCGGCGAGCCGGCCCAGCATCGGCTCGGCCATCTCGGGGAACGCCTCGTACTCGAGGCGGACGACCTCGCGGCCACGCGAGTGCCGCCGCACAGTGCCGACGAACGTCGCGACCGCGCCGGCGTCCTCGCTCGCCGCCTCCGCGATGACGTGCTCGGTGTCGAGCGGCTCCGTGCTGAGCAGGAACGCGCCACCCGACACCGGCGGGATGAGCGCGACCTCGTCGCCGTCGGCGAGCGCCGTGTCCCGCGCGACGTACTCGCGGTTGACGGCGTACAGGAGGCCGCCGGGCTCGTCGCCGAGGCCGAGCTTGTCCCACACGTCGCCGACGCGCTCGACGCCGTCGAGCTCGAGGCGCCCCTTGCCTGCCCGCTCGCGCAGGCCGGCGAAGAGTCTGACCGTCACGCGCACGTCCTCGATCATGCACCACGACGTACCCTGAGTCGCGATGGGGATGTTCTTCCACTCGTCCGAGGCGCCGCCCGAGCGCCCTGCCGACCCGGCGGTCCGCCGCGCGAACCTGCGCCGCATCGGCCCGCTCTTCAAGCCGTACTGGCGCAGGCTCTCGGGACTGCTCGCCCTCATCGTGCTCAGTGCCGCCCTCGGCGTCGTTCCCGCGTTCCTCCTCCGGCGCGTGCTGAACGGCATCTACCAGCACGACAAGGCGGCGATCTCGTGGAACGCCGGCGCGATGATCGCGATCGCCGTCGTCACCGGGATCCTCGGCGTCATCCAGACGCTGCTCTCCAACCAGGTCGGCCAGCGCGTCATGCACGACCTGCGCGCCTCCGTGTTCCGCCATCTGCAGCGGCTGTCGCTCGCCTTCTTCACGCGCACGCGTACCGGCGAGGTTCAGTCGCGCATCAACAACGACATCGGCGGCGTGCAGAACGTCGTCACGAATACCGCGACGAACATCACCCAGAGCACCACGACCGTGATCGCGACGATGGTCGGCATGCTGCTGCTCAGCTGGCAGCTGTCGCTGTTCGCGTTCGCGCTCATTCCGATCTTCGCGCTGCTGACGCGCCGCGTCGGCAACGAGCGCCGCAGGATCGCGAAGACGACCCAGGAGTCGCTCGCCGACATCTCGAGTCTCGTGCAGGAGTCGCTCTCGGTCAGCGGGATCATGCTCGGCAAGACGATGGGCCGCACCCGCGAGCTGGCCGATCGCTTCGAGTCGGAGTCGCTGAACCTCGCCGACCTCGAAGTCCGTCAGCGCATGGCGGGACGGTGGGTGATGGCGTCGATCCAGACGAGCTTCTCGATCATGCCCGCGGCGGTGTACTGGCTCGGCGGCCTGACGAACGTCGTCGGGATCACGACGATCATCGCGTTCACGACGCTCCAGACGCGGCTGTTCTTCCCGGTCGGATCGCTGCTCGGCGTCAGCCTCGACCTGCAGACGTCGCTCGCGCTCTTCGACCGCATCTTCGAGTACCTCGACCAGCCCGTCGACATCGACGAGAAGCCGGACGCGGTCGTCGAGGGCGCCGCCGGCGACGTCGTGTTCGACGACGTGTCGTTCAGCTACGGCGCGAGCAGCTGGGCGCTGGAGAACGTCTCCTTCACGGTGCCCGCGGGCAGCACCACCGCAATCGTGGGCGAGACCGGGTCGGGCAAGACGACGCTCGGCTATCTCGCGGCGCGCCTGTACGACGTCAGCTCCGGCCGCGTGACCATCGGCGGCATCGATCTGCGCGACCTGAGCTTCCAGGCGCTGTCGGATCTCGTCGGCGTCGTGTCGCAGGAGACGTATCTCTTCCACGCGAGCGTGCGCGAGAACCTCCGCTTCGCGAAGCCCGACGCGACCGACGAGGAGGTCGAGGCGGCCGCCGAGGCCGCGCGCATCCATCACGTCATCGCTGCGCTTCCGGACGGCTACGACACGATGGTCGGCGAGCGCGGCTACCGCTTCTCCGGCGGCGAGAAGCAGCGCATCGCGATCGCGCGGACGGTGTTGCGCAACCCGCCTATCCTCGTGCTGGACGAGGCGACGAGCTCGCTCGACACCGAGACGGAGCGGCTCGTGCAGGACGCGCTCGACCGCTTGTCGGAGGGCCGGACGACGATCGCCATCGCGCACCGGTTGTCGACGATCCGCGACGCCGACCAGATCGTCGTGCTCGACCATGGCCGCGTCGTCGAGATCGGTAGGCACGACGACCTCGTGCTCGCCGGCGGCCGCTATGCGGCGCTCGTCAACCGCGACAGGGAGCTCGAGCTCAGCGCGTGACCGCGTACGGCCAGATCTGGTGGCCGTAGTAGCCGAGCTGGTAGCCGAAGGAGAGCAGCGGCCCGACGAGCTTCCCGCGCTTGAGGGCGTACAGCTTCCCGACGCCCTTGATCGAGCGGGCGAAGTAGAGGACGCCCCCCGCGAAGTGCGGCGACTCGTCGGCGTGGTGTGCGGGAGGATGCGTGAGCTGCGTCATCGATCCGTCGAGGCCGATGCGCCAGAGCGCCCAATGCGTCGCAAAGAAGTACGCGTTGGTGCTGCTCGGCTGTGACTGGACCACGATGGACTTCCCGTCGGGCGAGCACACCATCGAGCCGAACGCGCGTCCCGGCGCGGCAACGAGCCGTTTCGCCTTCCAGTCGGGAGGCCCGGTGACGACGAGCCACTTGTGCTCGGTCGCGATGCGGTTCGTTCCCGCGGTGACGACGAGCCTGCCGCCGCACCAGGCGCGGTAGTCGGTGTCCCCGATCCCGCTCGAGACGACGTACGAGCGGCCGCCCGTTGCGCGGATCGCGCGTGTCATCAGTCCGTCGGCGGCATACGAGTTCGAGCCGTACGGATCGATCGCATAGAAGATCCACTTCTTGTCCGGCGACAGCTCGCAGCAAAAGAGAGGGCCGGGCAGCATGCCATTGGCGTTGTGGCGTTCGCTGATCGTCAGCACGACCTTGCCCTTGAACAGGACCGTCTCGCTTTCGCGCTTCGTGCTCACGGTGGCGTCACTGCTCGGCGGCGGCACCGGAACAGCGCGACGTTGTGCGCACGTCGCGAGGTCGACCTGCACGTGCGCGAACGTGACCTTGCCGAGCCCCGGGTGCGGCGTGCACGGGATCACGGCGCCACGGCGAAGCCTGCGACGCGCGCGGCGAGCGGGCCGACGATCCTTCGATCGGATGGGCGCACCACGTAGAGGGAGCCGCGACCGAGGCGCTGTCGGAAGAAGACGATCGTCTTGCCGTCGGGCGTCCACGTCGGCATGTCGTCGCTCCAACCCTTCGGCGAGTGCGTCAGCCGAAGGCTCGGCGAGAGCAGCCAGATCGATCGCTGCGGCTGGATGAGCCCCATCGCGGGCCTGTTCGGGCCGGCCGCGGCTGCTATCCCGTGCGGCCCGCACGCGGGCTCGACCCAGACGAGCGGCCCCGAGGTGAGCGTGGCAACGCGTGCTCCGTCGTACGCGACGATGCGCTTGTTCGTCTCGGTGTTGCGGTCGCCGCCCGCGACGATCAGCGTCCGCGAGCCGCACGGGACGAGCGGGAGGTACGGCAGCATCGCATTCACGACCGGCCGCGTCGTGTGTCCGAGGAGCGAGACGAGCTGCAGTCCGTCGGCAGCGATTGACGCCGAGTTCTGCATGTCTGGCTGGAAGTAGATGCGCGGCCCGATCCACGCGGCGACGTCGGGCGGCGCGATCTGCCCGCGCGGTGTCGTGTAGACGACGTGCGATCCGCGCGCGTCGAAGACGACGAGCTGCTGAATCCCTTTCGGCGTCGCCGGGCCATTGAACTTTCCGCGGCCGGCCGCGAGGTCGACGCCGTTCGGTGCCCACGCGAGCGAGTTCGCGCCCCACCCCGGAGGCGCGAGAACGGTTCCCGTCGCGCCGGGGCCGCCTTCGACGACCGCCCCCGCCGGGCTCACTCCGGCGAGGACGTCCTTCGTCGGTGACCAGGTCCACCGGTAGACGCCGCCGATCGGCCGCAGGACCTTCCCGCCGCCGGTCGCCACGACCTTGCCATGGCCGAAGGCGATCCAGCGGCCGTCGTGGCTGAAGGCAAGCGGCGCGGCTGCGCCGCGCGGCACGAGCGTTCTGCGCGAGCACGTCGCGAGGTCGAGAACGCGCAGCGCTCCGCCGGATACGTAGGCAATTCGGCCGGCGCCCGGCTGTGGAGCGCACGCAAGTGCGACTGCGGCAACAACGGCGACAACCACCCCGTCGCGATTGTCGCACGAGCGCTTCTCAGTCGCGCAATCGGGCGGAGTGCGCCGGGATTCTGGAACGGCCCGCCCGGAAGACACTCAGGAGACGTCGCGGCTCGCCGACGCCGACGCGGCGCTCCAGCTCCAGCGCAGTCGACTCGAGGTCGATGATCTGGCTGAGCGGATGCGTGTACAGACCGCGGCGGGCGAGCTCGAGCCACACGCGCATGAGCGAGCGTCCTGCATCTTGGACGTCGCCGTCGCTCGCAAGGGCGAGCACCGTCTCGTCCCCGAGCACGCGTGCCGAAGCCGCCGCCAGCGCGTGGTGCGCGCGCACCATTCGGCACACGCGCATCGGTCCTGGGCGTAGCACGACGCCGAGCACGCGCGCCTCTGCGGGTGAAAGACAAAGCGTTTCGTATGTCAGCCCATCGCGCTCGTAGTTCGGGTCGCGCCGGCTGAGTCGCAGCCAGCGGCGAAGCTCGGAGACGACCGCGGGCGACTCGTACACGGCCTGGTCCGCGACGAGAAAGAGATCCGTGATCTCCGCGGCCGTCGTTGCGTACAGGTCCTCAGCCGGTCCGAGATGGCCGCGGGCGGCTTCCAGATCCGCGGCCGCGAGGGGGCCGTCGTAGCCCATGCGGCTCGTCCGGCGACGGAGGACGTCCGCCGTCGTAAATGGGGTCGTGTAGATGGGGCCCGTGACGAAGGCGCGCCCGTCGAACTGGAGCCCAATGCCTTCGTCGGCCGCCACGATGAGCACGGTCTCGACGAATGCGCCGAGCCCGAGCATCAGGTCGCGGCGTGTCGGGTCTCCGGCAGCGAGGTGGCGGGTGTCGTCGACGCCGAGCGTGATGCGCTCCGCCGCGTACTCGAGAACCCATGGCTGCGTGTTGTGCGCCGACGGCGCACGCCAGAAGAGCGGCTCGAGTCGGCGCAGGTCGCGCAGGTCGGTCACGTCACGTCGCGGGCGTAGAACGTGACTTCGTGCAGTGGCCCGCCGCCCATCTCGTCGGCCTGTGCCGACGAGGCGACGTTGTGCGTCTCGATGTACGTTCCCCGCAGTGTCTCGTAGCCCGCCGCACGCAAGTTGCGGAGGAGTTCTCGGCTGAGAAGGCTCATGTAGCCCTTGCCCTGCTCCTCGGGCACCGTTCCCTTGATCACGCAGATCGCTTCCGAGCGATAACGGCTTCTCGTCGCCAGCAGCCGCAGCTGGTTGACCAGATTGAGGTTCCCGCCCACCCGGCGGACGAACTCGGAGATGTCGGGGATGCAGAGCATGAAGGCGACCGGCCGTCCGTCCTTGTAGAGATAGAGCGCTATGCGCTCGTCGATGAGGTAGCCGAGTCCGTCGACCTGGTACGCGAGCTCGTCGGCGTCGATCGGCGTGTAATACGCGCGCAGCGCGAAGCTCGCGTTGAGCATGGTGCGAACGACCTCGAGCTCTTCGTCGATGCGTCTCCGGTTCGCGTGCCGGATCTGGAGTTGCTCGTGTTCGATTCGCTCGTCGTCGAACGCGAACACCTCCTCGGGGGGACGCGGATCGTGCTGCAGCCCGCGGGCGATCGCGGTCGCGCCGGCGAACATCCGCTCGAAACCATGTCGCTCGTACGTCGGCGCGTAGTACGGCCGGCTGTACGCAGCGTCGACGAATCCGCGCTCGTCGAAGCCGCTCGTGACCACGCCTCCGCTCTGGTTCGGCAGGAGATTGACCGGCCCGAGCATTCGCGCCGCGCCTGCACCGCGGGCGCGCAGCGTCAACTCGTCGGCGATTGCGGCGAAGACCGCGGGATCATCGACGAACTCGGTGTATCCGAACAGCAGATGTCGCATGCCCATACGCTCGTCGAGCTTCCGATGCCGGTGCGCCGTCGTCCGCCCCACGAGCTCTCCGTCGCGAAGGACGCTGAGGAAGACGATGTCCTCGCGGTCGAGATACGGCGACGTGCCCGAGTGGAAGTCCCGCAGCTGCTGCCGAATCGGCGGGATGAACCCGGGTGCGTCGGAGTAGATCCGTTCGGTGAGCGCGCACCACGCACGCAGGTCGCGTGTGCTTTCCACCGGCCGGACTTCGATCACGCGCCCGCCTTGCGCGGATGCACGAACGGCCCGTCGTCCTCCGTGCTCAGTGCGCTGAACCGCTCGCCGTACCCGGCGGCGCCGTCTGCGCTCCAGACGCCGTTCGCGTACGCGCCGTCGGGGTGCGCCTCGTACAACCTGATGAAACCTGCGCGTGCATTCCGGTCGCCATCGGTGACCCAGTGCATCAGCTCGCGGTGCAGCTTGTTCCGCGCGAAGCGCAGGAGCTGGTCCATCTCCTCGAACAGGACGATCTGCCCGAAGGTGTACGGGAACCGGTAAGTGATGTGGTAGCCGCAGAAGCCCGGTGCCTGCTTCAGACGCCGGCGTAGGCGGAGGAACGTCGGGAGCTGCTCGACGAGTGCACGCACGCCGGTGTACTCGGTCGCGCCGACGAAGACCGCGCCCGCACGCGCATACCGCGGAGCCCTGCTGAGGTCAGTGGTCTTCATGACGTCGCAGGTAGACGTTCTTGATCGACTGCCGGGTGCCTGCGAACGGCCCCGTTCCGTGATCGTGGAGCTCGACGCTGAGCTCGGCCGCCGCGGGATCCTCACGCAGCGATTCCGCGAAATCGCGGCTCGAGCTGACGAGGTGGGCTACGACCCCCGCTCGCAGAGCCTCGGCGGCGGCCGCGCGGTCGCTCAGTTGCGCGCTCTCCCGAAGCTGGATGTGGATCACGGGATGCGATTCGAGTCGCGAGTCGTCGAGCTCGAGGCAGAAGCCCTCGATTACGGCGGCGAGCGCCTGGTCGCGGTAGAGGCCGTACTCGACGTCGATCGGGTAGATGTTGGCGCCCATGTACGAGACCGTCGAATCGGCGCGACCGAAGAGCAGGAGGAAGGGCAGAGACCAGCCGGCAGGGAATGGTCCTTCGATCCCGAGGGCTGCGAGGCGCGATAGCACGGTCCGGCGGTCGATCGTGCACGCCTCGTCGCCGACGTTGTAGCGGAGCTTCGGCGAAAGGACCGACGCGTTGTTGACCGTGATCACCGACTCGCCGCGATTGTTGATCTCGATGTAACTCTCGAGCGGGTTGTACTGGAAGACCATCGGTACGCGGCTTTCGTCGGGCCCGAGGAGAGCCTCGCGGACGTCGGCGCGTGCGACGAGCAGCCGGCGGATGTGCACCGAAAGATCCGTCTCTCCTCCGATGCCGATCTGGATGTCGGAGGCGCCGTAGCCTGAGCGCACCTTGACGAAGCGCTGCTCGAGGTGGTCGCGCATCGCCTCCGTCATCGCCTCGCCGCCGACGAGCCCGTAGACCCGAGTCTGCGTCCAGTCGAACCCGCGGCTGTCGAGGGCGTCCGCCACGTGCTTGAGGAACGGCGGGTATGCGCAGATCAGATAGTCGTACCCGTTGCCGAACCGCTCGATCGAGTCGACGATCTTCTCGATATCGGGCCCGGTCGACTTGACCATGCAGACCTTCGACAACGCGATGCCCATGTTCATGCCGGTCGCCCACGCCCCCATCGAGAAGGCGTTCAGCGCGAACAGGCGCTCCGTCGGCAACGTCCAGCGAACCCAGTTCGCCGTGTCGAGATGGACGTCGTGGAGCTCTCTGCCCGAGCGCAGCCAGTTGTAGGGCGTCCCGGAGGAGCCGGCCGACTCGTCGACGATCGTCCCCGCGATCGGGTGGCGCCCGTCCCAGCACCGCTCGGCGAAGCCGTACGGGCGGACATACGTGTCCTTCGATGTCTCCGGGAACGAGTCGAGTCGCATGAGCCGGAGCGAATGGCCGTTTTCATCGAGGAACGAGATGTATGCGGGAACGCGCTTCCGGGCCCACGCACACATCAGGTATGCGTGCAGGTGCGCCAGTCGCTCGAGCCGGGAGCCGTAGTGGAGCGCGGAAAAGCGCCAGAGCCGATAACGGGATCGGATGAAGCGGTAGACGCCGCTGAACAGCCAGTTGAGCGCGGCGAGGTAGGCGAGCCGGATCCAGATCATCGGGCGTCGCGACCAGAAGCCGGGCGAGGTGCCTGCGGTCACCGCATGCATCGTCTCGGAGTATCGGCACGCATTCGGAGGGCCTGGAGGGCGCCGGTCTACGATGGCGCGGTGGCTGCGACCGACGACCGGGAGACCGAGTCCGGCATCCCGGTGAAGCCGGTCTACACGGCCGCCGACGCGCCGCCGGAGTTGGAGCCGCCGGGGCGGTATCCGTACACGCGCGGTCCCTACCCGGACATGTATCGCGGGCGTCCGTGGACGATCCGCCAGTACGCCGGCTTCGCGTCCGCAGAGGAATCGAACGAGCGCTACCGCTACCTGCTCGAGCGCGGGCAGACCGGCCTGTCGATCGCCTTCGATCTCCCGACGCAGCTCGGCTACGACTCGGACGACCCGCGCGCGCAGGGCGAGGTCGGCCGTACCGGGGTCGCGATCGACTCGATCGCCGACATGGAGATCCTGGTCGGCGGCATCCCGCTCGACGAGGTGTCGACGTCGATGACGATCAACGCTCCCGCGTCGCTGCTTCTGCTCCTGTACGAGCTCGTCGCTGAGGAGCAGGGCATCGCGCCGGCGGCGCTCCGCGGAACCGTGCAGAACGACATCCTCAAGGAGTACGTCGCGCGCGGGAACTACATCTTCCCGCCGAAGCCTTCGATGCGGCTGACGACCGATCTGTTCGCGTATTGCGCGGAGCGCATTCCGAGCTGGAACACGATCTCCATCTCCGGGTATCACATTCGGGAGGCGGGGTCGACGGCGGTACAGGAGCTCGCGTTCACGCTCGCGAACGGAATCGCGTACGCGCGCGCAGCCGTCGACGCCGGGCTGTCGCCGGACGAGTTCGGCGAGCGGCTGTCGTTCTTCTTCAACGCGCACAACGACTTCTTCCAGGAGGTGGCGAAGTTCCGCGCCGCACGCCGTCTGTGGGCACGGATCATGAAGGAGCGCTTCGGCGCGACGAACCCGAAGGCGCAGGCGCTTCGCTTCCATGCGCAGACGGGCGGGTCGACGCTGACCGCGCAGCAGCCGGAGAACAACATCGTGCGCGTCGCGATCCAGGCGCTCTCGGCGATCGCGGGCGGAGCGCAGTCGCTGCACACGAACGCCTTCGACGAGGCGCTCGCGCTCCCGACCGAGCACTCGGCACGGATCGCGCTCCGCACGCAGCAGATCCTCGCCTCGGAGGCAGGGACGACGGACACCGCGGACCCGCTCGGCGGCTCGTACTACATCGAGGCGCTCACGTCCGAGCTCGAGGCCCGTGCATGGGAGCTGATCGAGCGGGTGGACGAGCTCGGCGGCGCCGTCGACGCGATCGAGCAAGGCTTCGTGCAGGCCGAGATCGAGCAGGCGGCGTTCGACTGGCAGCAGCAGGTCGAGCGCGGCGAGCGCGTGATCGTCGGAGTCAACCGCTACCAGGAGGACGAGCCGGAGCGGCTGGAGCTGCAGCGCATCGATCCCGAAGCCGAGCGGCGCCAGCTCGAACGCACCGCGCGCGTTCGCGCGGAGCGAAACGCGGACGAAGCCGCAGCCGCTCTCGACGCGGTGGGCGACGCGGCTCGCGGCGACGGCAACCTCCTCCCGAGCATGCGCGAGGCCCTGCGCGCGCGCTGCACCGTCGGCGAGATCTGCGAGGCCCTCCGCGCCGAGTGGGGCATGTACGACGCGGTTCGGTCCCGGCTGTAGCCGGGTAGACCCCGCCCCAGTCAACGAAGGGGGAGGCCGATGAAGAACGTCGCTCGCGGCGCGCTACTCGTCGCCGCGTTCATGCTCGTGCTCGTCTCGGCGGCCGGCGCGAAGCCGAAGCCGAAGCACAAGCCGAAGCCGAGGCCGGCCACGCCGCCGGCGGCGCACATCTTCGTGATCATGCTCGAGAACCACTCGAAGTCGAGCGTGCTCGGAGACCAGAACGCGCCGTACATCAACTCGCTCGCCGGCTCGTACGCGGTCGCCGAGAACTACTACGGCGTCACGCACCCGAGCGAGCCGAACTACGTCGCCGCGATCTCCGGGTCGAACTGGTTCATCAACAACGACGATCCGTCGAACCGCTTCAACCACACGAACATCGTCGACCAGCTCGAGGCGAAGAAGCTGACATGGGGCGCGTACATGGAGTCGATGCCGTCCGTCGGCTACACCGGAGACTTCTGGCCGAGCTCCGGTAATCCGTTGTATGCGTCGAAGCACAACCCGTTCGTGCTGTTCGACGACATCCGTTCGAACCCGGCGAGGCTCGCCCGGATCAAGCCGTACACCGATCTCGCGACCGACCTGCAGAAGGTGTCGACGACGCCGAACTTCGTCTGGATCACGCCGAACCAGTGCCACGACATGCACGGCGGCGTCTACACGGCGGTCGCCACGGACGGCTCCGACGGCACGCCGTGCCCGTACGGCTCGACGAAGGACGACACGAACGACGCCGCCCTCAAGCAGAAGGCGGATGCATTCGTGAAGGGGGCCGTGACCGAGATCATGGCGAGCCCCGCGTGGAAGTCCGGTCTCGCCGCGATCTTCATCGCGACGGACGAGAACGACTTCACCAACAACACGTCGACCGACGGCTGGGAGACCGCGGACGGGTGCTGCGACTCGCCCATCCTCCCCGCGGGCTACAAGTTCCTCGGGTCGAACAGCCAGCCGGACGGGAACACGTGGGCCGGCGGCATGTACGGCGGCGGGCTCATTCCCGCGATCATCGTCACGAACAAGGGCAAGACGGGCGGCTACCAGAGCCAGGTCCCGTACAACCACTACTCGCTGCTCGCGACCGTCGAGGCGGAGTTCGGCCTCGGATACCTCGCGAACGCCTCCGATCGGCAGCAGGTGCAGCCGATGACGGAGTTCCTGACGAAATAGCGACCTTCCGGCGCCTCTGCTCAGGCGGAGGCGCCGGAATACCGCCTCAGCCCGAATCGCCAGAACCAGCGCGTGCCCACGACGACCGCGACGGTGAAGCCGACCGCGACGGCCGCGGTCGTCCAGTGCAGCCGGTGCGTCAGCGCCTGTGCCGGCACGGTGACGGCGAAGCCGACCGGCACGAGGTAGGTCATCGAGTAGCGGAGCCAGCCCGGGTAGACCCCGATCGGCCAGCGGCCGGTCTGGTACATGCCCTCGAAGAGCTCCGACAGGAACCACAGGTTGACGATCCAGAACGCGCCGGTCGCGAGGACGAGCCAGAAGCAGTAGAGAAGGACGGCGCCGAGGGCGAGTAGCGCCAGGAACGCCGACGCGTGCCCGATCCCGATCCCGCGGTGCAGCCGGGCGACGCCCACACCGATCACGATCGCGCCCGACACGACGTCGACGGCCTGCCAGATGTTCAGCTGGCGGATGGAGACGATGAGCTGCGAGTCCTGCGGCTTCGTCAGCGCGAAGTCGAGCTTCCCGTCGCGCACTTCGTCGGCGATGCGCTCCATGTTCGGCTGGATCGTCGCGTGCACGACACCTCCGAGGAGGATCTGCACGCCGACGATCACGAGTAGCTGCGACTCCGTCCAGCCGTTGAGCGTCGTCGTGTGCGCGTACACGAGCGCGAGCACGGCGAGCCCGACGGCGACGGCGAGCAGCGACTGGAACGCCGCGATGAAGAAGTTGGCGCGGTACTGCATCTCGTTCATCACGCCGAGCCGGAAGAAGACGGCGACGAGGCGGAACATCAGTTGCCCACCGCGGTGTACTGGCGGAGCGCGAATCGCCATGCCGCGGCCACGACCGAGGCCATGATCGCGGCCCACAGCAGCTGCATCCCGAGCCCGGTCAGGAGCGAGGACGTCGACATGTGCCCGATGAGCGCCTCGATCGGGAAGTAGAACGTCCACTTGAACGGCAGCCAGGCCGCGAGCGTCTGCGCCCAATGCGGCATGAGCGGGAGCGGAAGCAGCCGTCCCGACAGCAGCAGCTCGGCGAGGAACCACACCTGGAAGATCGCGCCGACGCGCGTCGTCCAGAACGTGACCATCCCGAGTGCGAACGAGTTCATCGAGCGGATGACGTACGCGCCCCAGATGGCGACGAGAAAGACGATCACGGCGGCTGCGTTCGGATGGATGGCGGGATGGAAGATGAGCGACAGCGCCACCGCGATCGGCAGGTAGAGGATGAGCCACGGCACCTTCTGGCCGGCGAACGAGGCGAGGTCGTAGTGGACGGGATGGATCGGCTTCACGAGCCAGCCGGAGAACTGTCCCTCCCGGATTCGAAATTCCCACCCGAACGGCGTGAAGACGATGTTCATCATCCGCACGAGCGTCCAGACGATGTAGTACGCCGCGAACCCGCTCGCGGTCACGCCGTCGACCGAGCCTCCGTGCGTGCGCGCGATCGTCGTCCAGACGACGAGGTAGATCGTGGGCTCGGCGACCATTCCGAGCGTGTACATCCACATGGCCGCGCGGTACTGGAACTGCGTCTGGATCTGGACGCGGATGCTCGTCCAGTAGAAATCGAGCATCGACCGGGCGCGCGGCGCCTGTGCGTATGCATTCACGATGCGAAGACCTGCTCGATCACGTCCTCGATCGGCGGATCCTCGACCGTGAGGTCGTGCACCTCGTGCTCGGCGAGGAGCGCGGCGGTCACCCGCGAGACCTCTTCGCGCGGAACCTGCCGCGAGATCCGTTCGCCGTCGGCGAGCACCGCTTCGATCGTCTTCATCCCGCCGAACTGCTGCGTGAGCGCCGAGAGCTGCCCGTCGAACAGGATCCGGCCGTGGTGGATGACGATGACCCGCTTGCAGAGCGCCTCGACGTCCGCCATGTAGTGGCTCGTCAAGAGCACGGTCGCGTCGTACCGCGCGTTGTATTCGGCGACGAACGTCCGGATCCGCTTCTGCATCGTCACGTCGAGCCCGATGGTCGGCTCGTCGAGGAAGAGCACCTGCGGCAGGTGGAGGAGCGAGCCCACGACCTCGACCTTCATGCGCTCGCCGAGCGAGAGCTGGCGCACGGGCTTGCGCACGAGGTCACCGACGTCGAGCAGCTCGATCAGCTCGTCGCGCGTATGGAGAAAGTCCTCGCGTGGCAGGCGATAGATGGCTCTGTTGAGCTCGAAGGAGTCGAAGGCCGGGAGGTCCCACTGGAGCTGGTTGCGGTTGCCCATGACGAGCGTCATCCGTCGCAGGTAGTCGCGCTCGCGCCGCGAGGGAACGTGCCCGAGCACGCGGGCCTCGCCGCCGCTCGGGTAGAGGAGCCCGGAAAGCATCTTCAGCGTCGTCGTCTTGCCGGCGCCGTTCGGGCCGAGGAATCCGACGATCTCGCCCGGTCCGATCTCGAACGAGATCCCGTCCACCGCACGAACTTCCCGCCACGAGCGCGCGACGAGGCTGCGCAGGGACGCGCGCAGCCCGCCCTCGCGCTCCGCGACGCGAAAGACCTTCGTGAGCCCATCCACCTGCACGACCCCTGCCACGAGGCGTGAGCATACGCTCCGCCCGTGCGGATCCTCCTCGTCTCGCAGATGTATCCCGGCGCGGACGCTCCCGATCTCGGGACGTTCGTCGCGCAGCTCGAGCGTGAGCTGCTCGCGCGCGGCAACGACGTCGACCGCGCCGTGCTCGACACGCGCGCGGGCGGCAAGCTCCGATACCTGACGCTCGCGCAGCGGACGTTCCGCGCGCCGCATCCCGACGTGGTGTATGCGCACTTCCTCGTCCCGAGCGGACTGATCGCGCTGGCGGCGCGCGCGCCGCTCGTCGTCACGGCGCACGGCCGCGACGTGCGCAACATCGGTGCGATTCCCGGCGTCGCGGCGGCGACCCGCGTCGTCGTCCGGCGCGCGGCGACGGTCGTCTGCGTCTCCGAGTACCTACGCCGCGAGCTGGAGGCGAAGGTGCCCGAGGCGCACGGCAAGACCGAGGTGGTCTCGAGCGGCGTCGATCTCGATGCATTCGCGGTCGCACCGCCGCCGGACGGGCCTTCGCGCTTCCTCTGCGTCGGCGCGCTCGAGGATCGGAAGAACGTCGTTCGCCTCGCGGACGCGTTCGCAACGCTCGACGAGGGGACGCTCACGTTCGCCGGCGACGGTGCGCTGCGCGCGCGGCTCGAAGGACGCGAGCGCGTGCGCCTGCTCGGCCGCGTTCGGCACGACGAGATCGCACGTCTGCACGCCGACAGTCACGTGCTCTGCCAGCCGAGCCTGATCGAGCCGCTCGGCCAGGCGCTGCTCGAGGCGATGGCGAGCGGCCGCTCGGTCGTCGCGACGCGCATCGGCGGGCCGCCCGAGTTCGTGCCGCCGGAGGCCGGCCTCCTCGTCGACCCGCTCGACGTCGACGCGATCGCCGCAGCGATGCGGCGCGCGGCCGAGCTCCCGCGGCCGAACGACGCGGCGCGTGCGGCCGCCGCCGCCCACGACGTGCGCCGTCAAGCCGAGCGCATCGAGGCGATCCTCAGCCGGGCGGCTGCGGCAGGTCGGCGAGCCTGACGTCGACGAGCGGGCGGATCGTCTCCTCGAGCCCGGCTTCGCGGGCCACCGCGAGGGCTTGCTCCCAGCTCTCCCGCGCCTTTTCGGGATCGACGCCCTGCTTCAGGCGGTTGTCCCCGGTGAGGAGCAGCGTCCGGATCCGCTCGCGCGCGTCGTCGCTCTTCACAAAGGGACCGTAACAACGCAGAGTGTGTGGCCCATGGGAGTGAAAGTCCTCATCGCCGACGACCATCGCCTCTTCGCCGAGGCGCTCGAGGCAATCCTCGCCGCCGACGACCGCATCGAGCTCGTCGGGCTCGCGGGCGACGG
>DASYFU010000330.1:0-2409 GCA_036498225.1 Gaiellaceae bacterium
CCTGGATGCCGTGCAGGATCTGCTGCATCACGTCCGGATGCTCGCGCAGGAATGCCGTCGCGTTCTGGCGCCCCTGGCCGAGCCGCTCGTCGCCGAAGCTGAAGTACGATCCCGACTTCGTGACGACCTTGCGCTCGATGCCGACGTCGAGCACCGTGCTCTCCCAGGAGAAGCCCGTGCCGTACATGATGTCGAACTCGGCCTGCTTGAACGGCGGCGCGACCTTGTTCTTCACGACCTTGACGCGAACGCGGTTGCCGAAGGCCTCGGTGCCCTCCTTCAGCGTCTCGATGCGCCGGATGTCGAGGCGCACCGACGCGTAGAAGCGCAGCGCACGGCCGCCGGGCGTCGTCTCCGGATTGCCGAACATGACGCCGATCTTCTCGCGCAGCTGGTTCGTGAAGAGGCAGATCGTGTCGGTGCGGTTGAGCGTGCCGGCGAGCTTGCGCAGCGCCTGGCTCATCAGCCGGGCCTGGAGGCCGACGTGCGAGTCGCCCATCTCCCCTTCGATCTCCGCCTTCGGCGTGAGCGCAGCGACCGAGTCGATCGCGACGACGTCGAGCGCACCGGAGCGGATGAGCAGCTCGGTGATCTCGAGCGCCTGCTCGCCCGTGTCGGGCTGCGAGACGAGGAGGTTGTCGATGTCGACACCGATCCGCTTCGCGTACGCGGGGTCCATTGCGTGCTCCGCGTCGATGAAGGCGCAGATGCCGCCGCGGCGCTGCGCCTCGGCGATCACGTGGTAGACGAGCGTCGTCTTGCCCGAGGACTCCGGGCCGAAGACCTCGACGACCCGGCCGCGCGGGAGCCCGCCCACGCCGAGCGCGATGTCGAGGGTGAGCGACCCGGTCGAGACCGCCCCGACGGCGACCGCCGCCTGGTCGTTCATCTTCATGACCGAGCCCTTGCCGAACTGCCGTTCGATCTGGCCGAGCGCGACGTCGAGAGCTTCGTTCTTGTCCATTTCAGGGACCTCCTAGGGGCACCGATTCGAGAATCTCGTACTGCGCGCCGCCCGGCCGCAGTCGTGACAGGTAAGCAGAGGCGTCGGACGGAATGAGAACATATGTTCCCCTGTTCGGCGGCGCGGGCCGAAGCCCTGGTCGCTCCCGAAAACGGCCCACCGTGAGGTGCGGGAGCCAGCTCCGGCCCTCCCGCCGGAAGACCCCGAGGCGCTCCAGGCGGCCCTGGACGTCCTCGGCCAGCGCCGCCGCCCGGCCGCCCTCGTCGTCGAGGACGAGCATCGCGACGCTCCGCGTCTCGCGGTAGCCCACCGGGGTGAGCCGGATCTCGTCCCGCACGCCGGCCGCCGCCTCGCGGAGCGCGTCCACGATCCCGGGCAGCTCGCCTGCGGGCCTGTGCCCGAGGAACGCGAGCGTGACGTGCAGGTGCTCGCGCGGCACGACGCGCATGCCCTCGAGGCGCTCGGCCTGCCAGGCCGCGAGCGCGTCGAGCGCGTCGTCCGGTGGGCGCAGCCCGAGAAAGAGCCGGAGGCGTTCATCGCCACCGACGCTACCGCGTGAGGTCATACGACTTCCGCGCGGCTCCGTGTCAGAAGACTCCGCACGAGATGGAGCGCGCCGACAGCCGAGCGGGCGCGGATCGAGGCCCGGTCGCCGGGGAAGCTGAACTCACGCCCGGTGCCGCCGTCCGGGCCTTCCGCGTGGAGGTAGACGAGCCCGACGGGCTTCTCGGCCGTGCCGCCTCCCGGCCCCGCGATCCCGGTCACCGCCACGGCGACATCGGCGCCGAGCCGCTCCCGCGCGCCCTGCGCCATCGCCTCCGCGACCTCCGGCGAGACCGCGCCGTGCTCCGCGATCAGCTCGGCCGGCACGCCGAGCTCGCACACCTTGACGTCGTCCGCATACGCGACGACGCCGCCGAGGAAGACGTCGCTCGAGCCGGGCACCGACGTGAGCCGCGCCGCGACGAGACCGCCCGTGCACGACTCCGCCGTCGCGAGCGTCCAGCCCCGCTCCTGGCAGAGCTCGAGCACGTGCTCCTCGATCGCCCGGTCGTCGCGGGAATAGAGCCACTGCTCGATCGGTGGCAGCAGCGCCGCCTCCAGCTCGTCCGCGCGCACGTCGGCGTCCGGCTCGACGACGAGGTCGACGTGGATCTCGAAGTCGCGCGCGCAGATCGTCACCTCCACCCCGCCCCCGTCGCCGCCCGCCTCGGCCAGCGCCCGCGCAACGGCCGACTCGCTGACGCCGAAGAGCCGGAGCACGCGGCGGCTCGGCGGTTGCGCCCGCTCGAGGAGCGCGCGGAACGCCTCCGTCTCGAGCGCGTTCGGCCAGAGCCGCTGCAGCTCGGACGGCGGCCCCGGCAGGATCACGACGACGCGTCCGTCGCCGTGCGACACGAGCAGCCCGGGCGCCGTGCCGGCGAGCCCGAGCGGGATCGCGCCAT
>DASYFU010000331.1:0-7615 GCA_036498225.1 Gaiellaceae bacterium
GAACGTCTCCACGGCGCGGTCGAGCTCGCGCGCGAGCCGCCGTGCCGCGTCCTCGCGACTCGACTTCACGAGCGCGCCGAACTGCTGCGTCGCCTCGTCCGCGTAACTCGTCGTCGCGCGCTCGACCGTGCGCGCCACCTGTTCGATCTGCCGGCGCTGCACGTCCTCGAACCCGGAGCGGATGCGCTGCGCGGCTTCGACCTCCTCACGCTCGATGCGTTCCATCAACTCCTTCTCGCGACGGCGCATGCGCTCCTCGAGCTCGTGGAGGGCGCGCCTGCGCTCGGCGGCCTCGCCCTCGACCTCGCTTCGTGCGGCGACGAGCATGTCCGCGAGCGCTTTGTCCAGCTCGACGCGCAGTCGCACCAGGCCTTCCCGCTGCGCGTCGCTCTCGGTGGAGAGCCGCTCGGCATCGGCGTCGAGGCGCGCGCCCGCGTCGGCAAGCAACTGCTTCTGCCGCTCGGCGAGCTCGGCGAGACGTTCCTTCGTCCCCTCCGCGGCGCGGTCGAGGTCGGCCTTCCAGTCGGCGAGCCGTTGCGAGACCTGCACTTGCGTCGCAGTGAGCGCATCGGTGAGAGACCCGATGAGCTCGCGCTCGCGGTCGCCGAATGCGGTGCGGCGCTCCTCCGCGATGCGCCGCTCTTCGTCGGCGAGGAGCGAGATCGAGTCCGCGCGGGCGCGGGCGAGCGTGCGCTCGAGCTCTGTGGCGCGCTCGGCCGACTCCGCGTCGATCAGCTCGTGCAGGCGCGCCTGTGCGTCCGCGACGTGCGCGTCCGTGTCGGCCGCGCGGTCCAGAGCCCACGCGACGACGAGGGACGCGCCGCAGGCGACTGCGCAGACGGTGATCCCGGCCGCGGCGAGCGCGAGCTCGCGCGGGCGGCTGTGGCCCAACGCGAACATCGCCCATCCGGCAGCTGCGCCGCCGAGGACGAGCAGCCCGAGGAGGGTGAGAGCCCAGCGCGGCAGGAAGCGAAGCGCGGCCCCCGCGAGCGTGATCGCAGCCGCGCTCGCCGCGACCGCGAATCCGATCTCGAAGCCCGTCGTCAGGGACATCGGTGCATCCTAGTAATGCCAACGGGCAAGCAGCATCCCCCCTGCAAGCAGTGGCATCGCGAGCGCGAGGAGCCGCAGGGCGGCCTCCTGGGCATGGGCCTGCGAGACGTCGCCGACCACGCGACGGGCGTGCCGGACGTCGACGGACAGCCGTTGCTGGACGAGGCTCGTCACGAACGCGAAGGCCGCGATCAACACGGCCTCGGCGCGGAGCGTGCACGCCGACGCGAAGTACGCGGTGAGCGCCGGGAACGCACCCCACGCGAACGCGAACCAGAACGGCGTGTGCACGAGCCCGCCGAAGAGCTCGAGGTTGTACGCGACGACGATCGCGGCTCCGAAGGCGATGAAGGCGAGGAGCCACCACGTCGTGAAGATCGCGACGTGCACGCCGATGACGCACGCTCCCGCGATCGACACGGCCGCGAGCACGACGAGGACGCGATCAGGTATCCGTGTTCGCAAGGGTCGGCTCTTCATCTCGTCGAGCGCGTGCGCACCGATGCCCATCGCGAGTAGGAACGCGAGCACGGTCCAGCCGAGGATGTCCCACCTTAGGTGCGGCGCGACCGCGGCGCCGAGCGCTGCGTACGACAGATGCCAGAGCGTGTACGGCGGGTGGAGGAGCGTGACGTAGTCGCGCCAGCCGCCCGAGCGCAGCGCGTAGAACGCCGGCCGCGTCAGCTCGTTCCCCACACCACCACTCCGCCGCCGAGGCTCATTCTGCGCGCGTGCACGTCCGTGATGCCTGCGTCGCGCCACACGTCGTCGACCGACCAGGTCTCGTGGAAGCCGCGGATGCTCGGCCCGAGAAAGACGCCGACGTCGCGCCAGCCGGGCGACACGACCGCGCCTGCCGCCGGCAGGCCGACGCGCACGTACAACTCCCACAGCGGCCGCCAGATCCCGCGCGGGAGGCCGAACTCGAGCATCGCGACGACACCGCCGGGCCGCACCACGCGCGCGAGCTCGCGCATCGTCGCGACGGGATCCTCCACGTAGCGGAGGAGGTACGTGAACGTGAGCGCGTCGAACTCGCCGTCCGCGAACGGGAGCGACTCGGCGCGGCCTTCGCGCAGCTCGATGCGGTCGCTCAGCCCCGCGCGTGCGACGCGCGCGCGTCCGGCGGCGAGCATCTCCGGGCTCTGGTCGACGCCGACGACCCTCCGGTTCGGGCTCGCCTGCGCGAGCTCGATCGCCACGGCCGCCGTGCCGGTGGCGACGTCCAGGACGCGCGTCGCCGTCGGAGGGACACGCGAGACGAGGAACCGGCGCCAGCGCGGGTCCTGCCCGAACGAGAGCAGCCGCGCATAGCGGTCATAGGTCGGGCCGAGCGGTGCAAAGAGCTCGCGCGCAGTCGATTCGGCCACTATGCGCATCATGGCAGTGGCCGACGACCTCGAGCGGAGCGCGCTGGCGGCGCAGGCGCACGGGACGGTGACCGGTGTTCTCGCTGTCGAGCTGCTCGACGGCACGCGCGTGTATCTGTGTGCGTTCGAGGGGGGCGACTGGCTCGCGCTCGGCGACGACGGTCAGCCCCTGACGAGCCGCCGGGCGGTCCACGACGCGGCTGCTCTATCGGCGCTATGCGAGGCCGCCGAGGAGCTCAGCCCGGATCCCGCTGCCGTCCTCCCGCCGCCGAGAGTGGCCACGAACGCGTACCTCGACGCCCTCGGCTCCGCCGCCCGCCGATTCGAGCACGCCCACGGCGTGATCGGCCCGTCCCCGTTCGGGGCGGCGCTCGAGAGCGCGTTTCAGGGCGTCGAGGCGGTCGCGGAACAGGTGGTGGCGCGTCACCTGACGCCCCTCACCTAGAGTGGATCGCATGGAAGGCGGCTTTCCCTTCGGCGGAGATCCAGAGGACCTGATGCGAAGCTTGCGCGAGTTCGCGGAGGCGCAGGCCGAGCACGTGCAGGAGGCGCAGCGCGAGCAGTTCGCGACGCTGACTCTGAACACCGCGGTCGAGCTGACGTCGGCCGCGCTCGCGCAGATCCAGGCGCAGGGTGGGGTGGACGAGCAGGCGCTCGCGCTCCGTGACGCAATGCGCGTCCTGTTCCCCGAGGCGGTCGCGCTCGTGAGCGCGGCCCGCCAGGGGTTCATGCGCGAGCGTTGATCCTCGACCGCGCGCTCGTCCGCGTGCTGCCGGCCGTTCCGAGGCCGGTCGTGCAGCTCTTCTCGTCGCGCTACATCGCCGGCTCGACACTCGAGGAGGCGGTGCGCGTCGTTCGCCGCCTCAACGGCGAGGGAATGGCCGCGACGATCGACGTCCTCGGCGAGGAGCTCACCCATGCCGACGAGGCGCGCGCGATCGCGCATGCGTATCGCGACGTCTTCGACGAGATCGAGCGGCAGAAGCTCGACTCCAACGTCAGCGTCAAGCTCACGGCGCTCGGGCTGAAGCTGTCGTACGAGCTGTGCAAGGAGAACCTCGTCGCGGTCCTCGCGCAGGGGCGCTTCGTGCGCATCGACATGGAGGACGCGACGACGACCGATGCGACCCTCCGGCTCTACCGCGAGCTCCGCGAAGACGGTCACGGCAACGTCGGGGTCGTCCTGCAGGCGTATCTCCGCCGCACGCTGGACGACGTGCGCGCGCTCGCCGGCCTGAAGCCGAACGTACGCCTGTGCAAGGGCATCTACGTCGAGCCGCCGTCGCTCGCGTATACGGATCCCGCCGCCGTGCGCACGAGCTTCGTCCAGTGCCTCGACGCGCTCCTCGAGTCCGGCGCGTACGTCGCCGCCGCCACACATGACGAGGCGCTGATCCAGGAGGCACTCAAGCGCAACGTTCCGGAGTTCCAGATGCTCCTCGGCGTGCGGGAAGAGCGAGCCAGCGAGCTCGTGGCCGAAGGGCACACGCTGCGCGTGTACGTCCCCTTCGGCGAGCAGTGGTACGCCTACTCGCTACGCCGGCTGCAGGAGAACCCGGCGATGGCGACGACGATCGCGCGCGAGACGGTCGCCCGCGCCCTCCGCTTCTAGGTTCTCGCGTACAACAGGAACGAGCCCGGGATGCGGCGATCCTGCCGCCGTCCCGACGCGTCGACCGGATACTCCTCCAGCGCCTCGACGCGGAATCCGGCGTGCACGAGCGCGGTGACGAGGCGGCCGGTGCGAACGATGCCGTCGTCGAAGTAGTCGGCGTACCAGCGCAGCAGGCCGTCGACGCAGAGCGAGACCGGGTGGTCGTCGAACACGAGCAGCTCACCATGTGTGCGCAACGACGCGGCGATGCCGGCCGCCCAGGCGTCGACGTCGACGAGGCCCGCGAGCACGCCTTCCGGCGAATAGACGAGATCGAACCGCGCGCGCCGGAGATTGGCGGGGAGCGACTGCGCGTCGGCTGGGATCCAGAGGATGCTCGGCCACCGCTCGCGCGCCGCGTCGAGGAGCGCTTCGTCGTCGTCGATCGCCGTGACCGTCGCGCCCAGCTCCGCGAGCTCGGCGCTGCCCTCGCCGGAGCCGCAGCGGAGATGCAGCACGCTCTTTCCGGCAAGATCGCGCAGCGTCTGCTTGACGATGGCCGGCAGGACGGCACGCTCCCCGCCACGGCGACGGTGCACCTCGTCGAACATCCGCCGGTTGGAGTCGGTCGGCTCCATCAGGCCTTGAGAGAGAAGCCACCGTCGACGATCAGCGTTTGGCCGCAGATCATCGCCGCGTCGGGGGAGCAGAGGAACGAGACGGCGGCGGCGACGTCATCCGGCTCGACGAGCCGGCCGGCCGGCGTGCGGTGGACGGTCGCGAGCATCTCGTCCTTGTTCGGGAACCAGTCGAGCGCTTCGGTCTCGACCACGCCGGCCGACACGGCGTTCACGTGGATGCCGCGCGGCGCGAGCTCGACGCCGAGGTAGCGCACGATCGACTCGAGCGCGGCCTTCGACGTCCCGACGAGCACGTAGTTGTCGAGCACGCGCTGCGCGCCGAGGCTGGAGATGGCGACGATCGCGGAGCCGTCGTCCATGGCCGGCACGGTCGCGCGCGCGAGCGCGAGCAACGAGCGCGCGTTCGCGTTCACCGTCCAGTCCCAATGCTTGTCCTCGGTCTCGAGGGCCGACCGGATCACGCCCGTGGCGGCGTTGTGGACGACGACGCGGTACGGCCCGGCCGCACCCAACTTCGCGATCGTCGACTCGGACGCGACGTTCCCGCGCACGAGGTCGACTTCTGCGCCCGCGGCGCGGATCTTCTCGGCCGCCGCTTCGGCGGCTTCGCCGTTGCGCAGATACCCGAGCACCGCTCGTCGCGCTCCGTCGCGCACGAGGCGATGCGCGATCGCGAGCCCGATCCCCCGCGTTCCCCCGGTCACGAGGACCGAGGCCCCGTCGAGGCTCATCGGCGGGGGGCGCGTTCCGAAAGCGGAGCTGAGCTCGGCAGCTCGTTCCAGCCGGGCCGCGTGCGCGGTTCGCGTCCGCCGTCCTCGGCCTTGGACGATGCGTACCCGAGCCGGTCGAGCAGCTCCATCTTCTCCTCCCCGTAGCGCCGGACGGGATGGCCGGCCGGGAGGTCGCGGACGAGCTCCCAGACGCGCGCACGCAGCTGATACGCGAAGTGCGGCGTCGCAGGACCGACGAGGGCGTCGACGTCGGCTGTCGTCGGTTCAGGCATCGGCCGAAGTCTAGGCTCAACCCGTGCGCCGCGTCTCGCCCGTCGACTTCATGCTGCTCGGAACCGTGCTTCTGTGGGCGCTGAACGTCACCGTCACGCGGTACGTCCTCACGCACGGGTGGCAGCCGCTGGCCTACGCCACGATCCGCTACGGCGCGGCGACATTGCTCTTCTGGATCTTCACCTACCAGCGCGAGCGATCGTTCCGGATCGAGCGGCGGGACTGGAAGCTCGTCCTCGCCGCGGCGCTCTTCATCTTCCTCAACCAGATCTGCTTCGTGTACGGGCTGAAGCTCGCACACGCCTCTGCGGTCGCGCTGCTGCTCGGGGCGACGCCGATCTTCATCGGGCTGATCACGGTCGCACTTCGGCTCGAGATCCTGTCGAAGGCCTTCTGGTTCGGCGCGGGTGTGACGTTCGCCGGAGTCGCGTTCATCGCAGCGAGCGGCAGCGACGGGCTCTCGTCGGGGCTGGAGGGCGACCTCCTGGCGATCAGCACCGCGTTCACGTGGGCCTGCTACACGGTGACGATCGCGCCGCTCATGCGCCGCTACTCGCCGTTCCGGATCAGCGCGCTCGTGCTGATTGCAGGGTGGATTCCGCTGGCGCTCATCAGCATTCCGCAGGTCGCGCACCAGAACTTCCACTTCGGCTGGAAGACGTGGCTCGGATTCGGCTACGCCGTGATCGGTCCGCTGTTCCTGACGAACATCCTGTGGTTCACGGCGATCGCGCTGGTCGGGCCGTCGCGCGCGTCGCTCTTCGGGAATCTCCAGCCGTTCTTCGCCGTCTTCTTCGCCATCGTCTTGTTGTCCGAGACGCTTCACCCGCTGGAGATCGCTGGCGGCGTCCTCATCTTCGGGGGCATCGCGCTGGAGCGATTCTGGCGCCGGCCCGTGCCGGTGGCGCCGGAGTCATAATCAGTCCATGACCGACGACTTCATGCCGCTTCTCGGCTGGGACTACCTCGAGCTCTGGGTCGGCAACGCGAAGCAGTCCGCGTATTTCTACGAGCACGCGATGGGCTTCACGCGCACCGCGTACGCCGGGCCGGAGACGGGCGTCCGCGATCGTGCGTCATACGTGCTCGAGCAGGGGGACATTCGCTTCGTCGTCACCTCGCCGTTGCGCGAGGACCACGAGATCACGCGCCATCAGGCGCGGCATGGCGACGGGGTGCGCGACATCGCGCTCACCGTGCCCGACGCGACCGAGGCGTACCGCCAGGCGGTGTCGCGGGGCGCGCGCGGCGTCGTCGAGCCGCAGACGTACCAGGACGACTTCGGCGTGCTCGAGACCGCGGCCATCGCGACCTACGGCGACACGATCCACACGTTCGTGAATCGCAGCGACTATGCAGGGCCGTTCAAGCCGGGCTACGTGTCGGCGTCGTCGAACGGCAGCGGCAGAGGCCTCGGTCTGACGAACATCGACCACGTCGTCGGGAACGTCGACCTCGGCCAGATGGATCACTGGGTCGAGTTCTACGAACGTGTCTTCGGGATGACGAACATCCTCCACTTCGGCGACGACCAGATCCAGACCGAGTACTCGGCGCTCATGTCCAAGGTCATGTCGGACGGGAGCGGGAAGATCAAGTTCCCGATCAACGAGCCGGCCGAGGGCAAGCGGAAGAGCCAGATCGACGAGTACATCGAGTTCTACGGCGGCGCCGGGGCGCAGCACATCGCGCTCGCGACCACCAGCATCGTCGACACCGTCGAGGTGCTCAAGGAGCACGGGATGATCTTCCTCGACACGCCGGACTCGTATTACGAGGACGTCGTCGACCGCGTCGGCGAGATCGCCGAGGACTACGACGACCTGCAGCGGCACAAGATCCTTGCCGACCGCGACGAGGACGGCTACCTCCTGCAGATCTTCACGAAGACGGCGCAGGACCGGCCGACGCTCTTCTTCGAGGTGATCGAGCGGCACGGCGCGACGAGCTTCG
>DASYFU010000332.1:0-1845 GCA_036498225.1 Gaiellaceae bacterium
TGAAGGCGCAGCCGTACGTCGACGCCGAGCGGCTCGCGGTGTTCGGCGGCTCCTACGGCGGCTTCGCGACGCTCACCTGCGTCACGCGGCTGCCCGAGTACTGGCGCGCCGCGGTGGACATCGTCGGCCCGTCCAACCTCGTCACGTTCGTGCGCGCGGTGCCGCCGCAGTGGCTGCGCTTCATGGCGGAATGGGTCGGCGACCCGGACACGGAGGAGGACTTCCTCCGCGAGCGCTCGCCGATCACGTACGTCGACCAGGTGCGCGCCTCGTTGATGGTCATTCAGGGCGCGAAGGACCCGCGCGTCGTCAAGTCGGAGTCGGATCAGATGGTCGAGCGCCTACGCGAGCTCGGCCGCGACGTGGAGTACGTCGTCTTCGACGACGAGGGTCATGGCTTCACGCGCTACGCGAACGAGGTCCGCGCGTACCGGTTGACGTGCGAGTGGCTCGAATCGCATCTCGCCTGAGGCGCGCGCTGAAAGAGCGCACGCGGCTTCGCGTCGCGGTCGAGCTCGTTCTCCTCGCGACCTTCCTCGGGCTGCTGATCTGGGGGATCCGCGGCTCGTTCCATGCCGCCGGAAAGGATCTGAGCAACGCGAACCCGGCGCTCCTCGTGCTCGCGTGCGTCGCCGTCGCCGCGTACTACCTCGTGTTCGTCTTCGGCTGGATGAAGATCCTCTCGGACTGGGGCGTGCGCATCTCGTACCCGACGGCGCTCAATTCCGAGATCGTCTCGATGCTCGCGAAGTACGTGCCCGGCGGCGTGTGGACGCCGGCGGCGCGCGTCGTCGCGATGCGGCGCGCGGGCGTCAACGACGCGGCGCTCGTCACGGCGGCGATGCTCGTCGAGGCGGGGCTCTCCGCGGTCGCGGGCGTGCTCGTGTTCGCGATCTCGCTCGTCTGGGTGCGCGGCGTCAACGGGCCGGTCATCCCGATCGGAATCTTCGGGGTTGTCGTCGCGCTGCTGCTGTATCCGCGCGTGTTCCACTCACTCGCGACGCGGTTCCTGCGACGGTTCGGCTATCACGAGCTCCCGCCGCTTCGTGCGTCGACGCTCGTGGGGCTGCTCGTCTTCTACGCGGCCACGTGGGTGATCGGCGGCACCGGCCTGTGGCTGCTGCTCCGCTCCGTCGGCGCGCATCCGGCGGTGTCGACCATCGTCTTCCTCGGTGGCGTGTCGGCGGTCGGCGCGATCGTCGCGGTGCTCGCCTTCTTCGCGCCGTCGGGGCTCGGCGCGCGCGAAGGATCGATGTACGGCTTGATGCTTGCGGTCACCTCGTCGGGCGCCGCGCTCTCGGCGACGATCCTGAACCGCGTGGCGATCACGCTCGTGGAGGTGCTGCTGTTCCTTTTCGGTGTTCTGGTGCTTCGTCGGAAGGAACGGCGAGGTTCGCGCGGAGCTTCGCCAACGTCCGGCGCAGCCGAGCCTGCTCCGCCTCGGTGATGCCGTCCATCACCTGGGCCTCGAAGGTGCGTGCCACGGACCGGAGCTCCGCGTAGCGCCGCTCGCCCTCGGGCGTCAGGCGCAGCCGCTTTACGCGCCGGTCGTCCGGATCGACCTCGCGCTCCACGAGGCCGAGCTTCTCCGCGCGGTCGACGTGGTACGTGATCGTCGCGCCGTCCACGTGCGCATGCGAGGCGAGGATGCGGTGCGAGACGAGCCCCTCCGCGCTGATCGCGTTGAGGACGATCCAGATGCCGAGCGAGCCGCCGACTCGCTCCATCTCGTGCTCGAACGACTCGCGCAGCTCCTTCGCGGTGAAGACGAGATCGCGCCCGAGCGGCTCAATGCTGTTACCCGAATTACTTTGATCAGAAATGATTTGACATCCTACCATTGGA
>DASYFU010000333.1:0-4890 GCA_036498225.1 Gaiellaceae bacterium
TCGCCTTGCGGACGAGGACCGCCCCGCCGGTGCAGCTCCACCGGTAGCCGAACAAGCTCGGCTCGCCCGTATACGTCGACGAGGAGAGCGACGAGATGTCCGTCTTCGCTCCGGTGACCAGGGCGATGCCGCGAACGGCGCCCGATGCGCAGCGCGGTTGCGCCGAGAACTCCTTGGAGCCGATCGCGTAGGCGCTCCCTCCGAACGCGAAGAACAGTGCGACGAGCGCCACGATCAGCGCAGGTGACGGCTTGGGCAGGCGATGCATCCGAGTCTCCTCTCGGGTCTCACGGCGAGACATCAGACGAGCCATGTGTGGGTGCCCTCTGGATCTTCTGGAGAAACGTCGCATCGAGAGGAGTGCGCAAGGTTTTCCATCTCTCGAGCATCTAGATCTCCGATCGGGTCAATCGAAGGGGGATCCCATGAAATTCAAGGCAATGCTGCTCGTCGTGTGCGCCGTCTCCGGTGTGGGCGCGTCGCTCGCCCTCGCCGACAACGGCAACGGCCAGGGCGACGGTCACGGTGACCAGGGGAAGTCGTGCCGCGCGCAACACATCTCCGGCACCGTCGGCCCTCAGACGTTCACGATCACGGTAACGAAGGCCGACCGCCACGGGTCGATCGCACCCGGTTCCACCGTGACCGTCACGATCGGCGGCACCGGCGAGACCGTCCGCGCGAATGTCGGCGGTTGCACCACCTCGAACGGCACGACCACCACGTCCACGCTCACCGTGCGCTCGGTCGATCTCGAGGCGAACAGCGTCGAGCCCGGCGAACATCACGGAACCACGACGACGACCGCGACGACGACGACGACACACTCGTAACACGACGCGACAAACCGCGCACGCGGTCTTCCCGTATCTCTGCGGTAATCCAGAGAGGGGAGGAACTATGACCATGCTCAAGCGCGTGGCGCTGGTTGGCGCGGTCGCGCTCGCCGTGAGCGCGGCGAGTGCATTTGCAAGCACGAGCCCGCTTCTACTCGGCCCGGGGTCGACGAGCGAGCGGACGGCGTACCTCGCGTACTACGACGGGCACAAGGACACCTATTTCGTGACCGACGTCTCCAGCAAGGCGCAGGCGAAGGCGCTCGGCATCAATTTCTCCGCCGCGCTCGCCGGGGTGAAGGGCGCTCCGGCGCAGTACTTCGTGCAGGGCCGCGCAGCGGCCGGCCAGCTCTCCGTCTTCGGCTCGGAGCCGGGGGAGACGGACTACAACCCGCTCTGGGAAGAGATGTTCGTCTCCTGGAAGGCAGGCGCGAAGCCGGTCCTCCTCACGAGCGACAACCAGATCAACGCCCTGAAGAAGAAGGGAAAGCTGACGCTCCGGGACGCGCACATCGTGCTGAATGCACCGATCGTCAAGGTCGGGAAGTAGCGCGCAATCCACCGCCGCCGTCGCCGCGTATCCCCTTCGAACCGGGAGGCTCCGAGGAAAGGAGAAGGTCCGATGATCCGTTGGCTCTTGCCGGTCGCTGTCATTGCCGCGATCGGCGCAGGCGCGGCGATGGCGGCGACCAGTGCGACCAAGTCTGGCGCGTCGTCCGTGATGACGGTCGACAGCGCGAAGTTCGGAACGATGCTCGTCGGCGCGAACGGGCGCACCCTGTACCGCTACACGGTCGACAGCAAAGGCGTGAATCGGTGCACGAGCGTCGCGATCTGCAACAAGTACTGGCCGCCGCTGCTCCTCAAGGCGACGGTGAAGCCGACCGCCGGCACCGGCGTGAAGGCGTCCCTGCTCGGGACGATCAAGGCGAAGGCAGCAGGCATGCGCCAGGTGACGTACGCGGGATTCCCGCTGTACACGTTCGCCGGTGACTCGAAGGCCGGCCAGGTGAACGGCGAAGGCTTCCAGAAGCAGTGGTACGTCGTGAACGCGGCGGGCGCGCTCGTCAAGAGCGCCCTCAAGAGCGGCGGCACTCCGCCGCCGGGCAACCCTCCGGCAACGACGACGACCGGCAGCACCTGGGGCTAGCTCGAAGCAGCGCGGCGGAGCGAAAGCGCCAGCACGAGCAGGACGGCGAGCGGCATCACCCACCACGCGGCGATGTCGCTCGCCGCGACCGCCGCCGTCACGCCGATCGAGACGATCACGAGCGCGGCGACGCGCCAGTCGTCGCCGACGACGAAGTCCCACCAGAAGCGCCCGAAAGAGACGAGGTACCTCATGCGCTCGCCTCGGCCGTGACGAGCATCGTGCGCTTCCGCCGGCGCAGCAGCGCGACGGACGCGAACGACACTGCGATGACGAATCCGAGCACGCCGAACAGCGCCGCGTCCGATCCCGGCCAGCTCGCCCCGGCGCCCTCGGTCGACCAGAAGATCCCGAACGTCGTCAGCATCACGCCGACCGCGAACTTGAGCGTGTTCTCGGGCACGCGCGCGAGCGGCGCGCGCACCGCGAAGCCGATGCCGGCGACGAGCACGATCGCGACGCCCGCACCGAGCGCCGCGAGCGGGATGCTCCCTTGCGTGCTCCCGAAGGTGAGGACGATGAACGCGACCTCGAGCCCCTCGAGCAGCACGCCCTTGAACGAGAGCGTGAAGCCGTACCAGTCGACGCCGCCGCGCAGGAGTGGCGCCGCCGTTCGCGCCTCCGCCAGCTCGCGGGAGAAGATCTCGTCCTCGTCGTGCAGCGCCTTGAAGCCGCTTGCACGCAGGATCGCCTTGCGGAGCCATTGCAGGCCGAACGTCAGCAGCAGCCCGCCGACGACGAGGCGCAGGGCGTTGATCGGGATGACGGTCAGCGCCGGCCCGAGCGCGCCGACGATGACCGCGAGCGCGATCACGGCTGCGCCGACGCCCGTCAGCGACGAGCGCCAGCCCCGAGCGACGCCCGAGGCGAGCACGATGGTGAGCGCCTCCACACCCTCCACCGCGCTGGCGAGGAACGCCGAGAGAACGAGAAAGACTCCAGCGGTCATTCGACCGAGAACGTAGCGAACCTGGCGTACGATTGGGCCGGCATCGCCGACGGGGAGGGGAATGGGCACGCACGAGCTCGCAGGCGCCGACCAGCTGCGGCGCCGCGATCACCAGCAGGCGCTCGTCGCCGAGCTCGGCCGATCCGCCCTGACGGGGACGCCGCTGGCTCAGGTCGTCGCCGATGCGGTCTCCGCCGTTGCCGACGGCCTTCATGCGGATCGTGTCGCCGTCTTCGAGCCGACGCCGGACGGCGCCGCGCTCGCCGCCACGATCACGTTCGGGTGGCCGCCCGGCCACGAGCAGATCCCTGTCGACGCGGACACGCCCGTCGCGCGCACGTTCCGAGACCAGAACTCGACCGCGGCGGGATCCCTCGTCGCGGCGCCCATCCGCGGTGACGCCGGCCTCGTCGGGGTGCTCGCGGCCGGTGCGGACGATCCGCTGAGCCCGGACGACACCCTCTTTCTGCGCAGCGTCGCGAACCTCGTCGCAGCCGTGATGGCGCGCGACCGCGCCGAGGAGCGGCGTCGGCACAGTGAGGAGGCCCTCGGATTCCTCGCCGAGGCCGGTCACCTCCTCGCCGAGAACCTCGACTACGACACCACCCTCGCGACGCTCGCGGATCTCGTCGTTCCGCGCCTCGCCGACTGGTGCATCGTCGACCTTGCCGAGGACGACGGGACGATGCGGCGGGTCGCGGTCCGCGCAGCCGACCCACGCAAGCAGCGCGTGCTCGGCGACCTCCACCGTGAGTACCCGCCGGTCATCGGCTCGGGGCAGCCCGCCGGACGGGCGCTCTCGGACGGCACGACCGTGCACTTCCCCGCCTTCACGCCCGAGACGCTGCGCGAGACCACGCTCGACGACCGGCATTTCGAGCTGATGACGGAGCTCGACCCGCGGTCGGCGATGGCCGTCCCGCTCGTCGCGCAGGGCCGCGTGCTCGGCGCATTGACGTTCGCCTGGTCGGAGTCCGGTCATCGCTACGACGAGTCGGACACCGTGCTCGCGGAGGAGCTCGGCCGGCGCGCTGCGGTCGCCATCGAGAACGCGCGGTTGTACCGCAGCGAGCTGGAAGCGCAGCGGCGCATCGCCTTCCTCGTCGAGGCGAGCGACGTGCTCGCGAGCTCGCTCGACTACGACGAGACGCTGACCGCGCTCGCACGGCTGGCGGTGCCACGGCTCGGCGACTGGTGCGTCATCTACATCGTGGGGCTCGGCGGCACGATCGAGCGGCGCGCGGTCGAGCATGCAGGCGGCCGCCAGGACATCATCCGGAACGTCCTCGAGGCTCATCCGATCCGTCCCGATGCGCAGGTCGGCATTCCGGCGGTCGTCCGCACGGGACGCTCGGAGTTGAACGCGATCGCGTCGCCGATGTCGACCGCGGCCGACGTCGAGGCGCCGGAGCAGCTGGCGGGTGCGCTCGAGGAGATCAGGGTGCACTCGACCATGTGCGTGCCGCTCATCGCACGGCGGCACACGCTGGGCGCGATCCTGTTCGTGTCCGCCGAGTCGGAGCGTGTCTTCACAGAAGCCGATCTGCAGCTGGCCGAGGATCTCGCCGCCCGCGCGGCGGTCGCCGTCGACAACTCGCGGCTCTTCAAAGAGGCGGAGCAGCGCGCGGAGGCGTCGGAGGCGCTCGATTCCATCGCCGACGGCGTATTCCTCGTCGATGCGCACGGCACGATCCGCCTCTGGAACGCGGCTGCGGAGACCATCACCGGCCTAGGGCCGGCGGAGGTGCGCGGCCGTCCCGCCGCGAGCGTGTTCGAGGGATGGGAGCAGATCGCGGCCGTCGCCGGCGCGACCGCGAGCACGTTCCCGGTCACGATCGAGGGCCGCGAGCTGTGGCTCTCCATCTCCGGCGTCCCATCGTCGGACGGGACGGCGCATGCGTTCCGCGACGTCACGGCGGATCGTCAGCTGGACCGCCTGAAGTCCGACTTCGTCG
>DASYFU010000334.1:0-6220 GCA_036498225.1 Gaiellaceae bacterium
CATCGGCGTCCTCTGGGGGAAGACCGAGCTGCTGCAGGGGATGGAGCCGTTCATGACGGGCGGCCACATGATCAGCTCGGTGCGCGTCGACCGGACGACGTGGGGCGAGCTGCCGCACAAGTTCGAGGCGGGGACGGCGCCGATGGCCGAGGCGGTCGGCCTCGCGGCCGCGGCGGACTACGTCGAGGCGGCCGGGCTCGACCTGATCGAGGCGCACGAGCACGAGCTCGCCGCGTACGCGCTCGGGCGGCTCGCCGAGGTTCCGGGCATGAAGCTCTACGGCCCGCCTCCCGAACGTCGCGCCGGAATCGTCTCGTTCAACCTCGAGGACATCCACCCGCACGACGTCGCGCAGATCCTCGACAGGCAGGGCGTTGCGATCCGCGCCGGCCATCACTGCTGCCAGCCGCTGATGCACAAGCTCGGCGTGGCGGCGACGAACCGCGCGAGCTTCTACCTGTACACCGTGCGCGAGGAGATCGACCAGCTCGTCGACGGCCTCCACACCGTGCGTAAGGTGTTCGCGTGAACGAGTTCGACCAGATGTACCGGGAAGTGATCCTGGATCACTACAAGAACCCGCGCGGGCACGGGACGCTCGAGCACGCGGATGCGAAGGCCGACGGCCAGAACCCGCTATGCGGCGACGAGGTGTCGATCTACGTCGCCTTCGGCGAGGACGGCGAGACGATCGACGAGGTGAAGTTCTCCGGCCGCGGCTGCGCCATCTCGCAGGCGGCGACCTCGATGCTCACGGAGATGGTGCAGGGGCGAAAGGCGACGGAGGTCGCAGTCCTCGACAAGGACGAGCTGCTCGAGGAGATCGGCATCCCGCTCACGCCGGTGCGCCTCAAGTGCGCGATGCTCGGGCTCACGACGCTGAAGGTCGCGCTGCACAAGGCGAAGGGCACACCGCTTCCCGACGGCCTCGCCGGCTTCGACGATCTCGAACTCTCGTAGTGCCCGAGATCGAGGTCGCGCCGACGGATGAGTTCCCGCCCGGCTCAACGAAGCTGATCTACGCAGGCCCGACGCTGACGGTGGGCGTCTACAACTGCGGCGGAACGCTGTACGCGATCGAGGACCGCTGCTCACACGACGACGGGCCGCTGTGCGAGGGCGATTGGGACGAGGACAGCTGCCGCGTCATCTGCCCGCGCCACGGCTCGGCGTTCGATCTCGCCACCGGGCAGCCGAAGTCGCTGCCGGCGTTCGAGCCGGTCGCGACGTACCCGGTGCACGTCGTCGACGGTGTGGTGAAGGTCGTTGTCGGCTGAGCCCGTCCGCTGCGACTGGGCGACGAGCGACCCGCTGTACATCGCCTACCACGACGAGGAGTGGGGCCGGCCCGTGCGGGACGAGCACGGGCTGTACGAGCGCCTCTGCCTCGAGGGCTTCCAGTCCGGCCTCGCCTGGATCACGATCCTGCGCAAGCGCGACGCGTTCCGCGCCGCGTTCGCAGGCTTCGACCCGGAGAAGGTCGCGCGCTTCGACGAGGGCGACGTCGAGCGCCTGCTCGCCGACGCGGGCATCGTCCGCCACCGCGGCAAGATCGAGGCGACGATCGCGAACGCGCACGGCGTGCTCGCGCTCCGCGCGGCCGGAACGCCGCTGCCGGAGCTCATGTGGGAGCACGTCGACCGGCCGGACGGGAACGAGCTGTCGAAGCGGCTGAAAACCGCCGGCTTCCGATTCGTCGGCCCGACGACGGCATACGCCGCGATGCAGGCGTGCGGGATCGTCGACGACCACATCCCGGACTGCTGGGTGCGAGAGGAGATCGAACGTGCTCGACGAGCGGGTTAGAGCCGTTCTGGAACGACTCGAGCGCGAGGACGCGGACGAACGCGAGCGCGACCTTCCGGCAGCGCAGCGCGCGCGCCAGGTCGCACGCACGACGGGACAGTTCCTGTTCGCGCTGGTCGCGCCGCACGCCGATTGCGAGGTGCTCGAGATCGGCGGCTCGCGCGGCTACTCCAGCATCTGGCTCGCCGCCGGTGTCAGACACCTGAGCGGACGCGTGCTCTCGCTCGAGAACGATCCCGCGAAGGCGGAGGCCTGGCGGCGGAACGTCGCCGACGCGGGCCTCGAGGAGTGGGCCGAGCTCGTCGAGGGCGACGCGTTCAAGACGCTCGAGCGGCTGGACGACGTCTTCGACATCGTGTTCCTCGACGCGGAGAAGGACGACTACGAGCGGCTGTTCGCGCTCGCCCGCCGCACGCTCGAGCCGGGCGGGCTCGTCGTCGCCGACAACGTGCTCTCACATCCGGATCCGCTCGCGCTCTACGCCGTCGCGCGCCAGGCGGACGCGACGCTGTCGAGCGTCACCGTCCCGCTCGACCGGGGACTGGAGCTCAGCGTCATCCTCCGCTGATATCGTGGGATCACCACGGAAAGGAGGTGGTCCGGAGCGTGATTTCAAGTATTTCGGCCAGTGGAGGTACCAGCGGGTAGAGGCGCTGTCCCCGGGACCACCGGGAACCGCCTAGCCAGCGTAGGGGACGACGCGACTCTGCCGAATCCAGCGTTGGTTACCGACGAGGGCCGCCGAAAGGCGGCCCTCGTTTTTTCCTACGCGGCTGCTTCTGCCGGGTCGGCGGCCTGGACGAGCGCCTCGAGCACGTCGCGGACGCCGTCGATCGCGGCCTCGTCGAAGCCCTCGTGGGCCTTCGAAACCGGGACTGGCTCGCCGACGACGCGCGCACCCGCGATCCCGAGGATGCGGCGCAGGTCCTGCTGGGCCCAGAGGGCGCCGAACTGGCCCTGGCTCGCGCCGACGACGGCGACCGTGCGGTTGAGCAGCGGAGCCTCGCCCTTCGGGCGCGACGCCCAGTCGACCGCGTTCTTCAGGCCGCCGGGGACGGAGCCGTTGTATTCCGGCGTGACGAAAAGGATCGCGTCCGCCGAGCCCCAGTCTTCCCGGAGCCGGCGGACGCTGTCAGGGACGTCGTCTTCGAGATCCTGGTCGTAGATCGGCAGGCGGGCCAGGCCGTCCCACACCTCGAGCTCGACGCCCGCCGGAGCGAGCTTCGCCGCCTCGCGCAGGAGCGCGCTGTTGAGCGACTCCGCCCGCGTGCTGCCCGATACGCCCAGGATCTTCATCGTCAGGCCTCCTGCTTGACGAGCGCGAGCTCTGCAGTGAGCTTCACGTCGTCGCCGAGGTAGTTCCCGCCGCCCTGATTGGGGGCGTTCCAGCTGACGCCGAACGCGTTGCGGTCGACGCTCGTCTCGAGCTTGATGCCGACACGCTCGCGGCCGAACGGGTCGACGTTCGGCTCCGAGACGGTGGCGGTGAGGTCGACGGGCTTCGTGACGCCCTTGATGGTCAGCTCGCCGTGGACGAGGTCGGTCGACCGGAAGGTGATCTCCGGGAACCGCTCGGCGTCGAAGAAGTCCGGCGTCTGGAGGTGGCCGTTCAGCTGCTCGTCCTTCACGTCGATGCTGGCGACCTTGGCCGAGCCCTCGAGCGTGCCGTCGACGAGCGAGGCGGTGAAGTCGCGGAAGCTGCCGCGGAACGTGTTCGTGCCCGCATAGGCGATCTCGAACGCGACGTTCGAGTGCACCGGATCCGCGCCCCAGGTGCCGGTCGGAATGGACTGCTTGGTGATGGTGGACATGGACTGCATCTCCTTGTATACTTGAGGACTCAAGGATAATAGCGAGGGAATCTTGTCAAGTCAAGTATTGAGCACACAAGCAACACCGGGCCACGATTTCGCCGCGTGGACGCGCTTCCTGCGGGCCTACGCGGCCCTCACGCGGGAGCTGTCCGGCCGCCTCGAGCAGGCCCACGGGCTGTCGCTGCGCGACTATGACGTGCTCGTCCAGCTGTACACCGCCCCCGACCGCCAGATGCGCCGGATCGACCTGGCGCGGACGGTCATCCTCAGCCCGTCCGGCATCACGCGGCTCCTCGAGGGGCTGGAGCGGGCCGGCCTCGTCGGGAAGCACCAGTGCGCGTCCGACCAGCGGGTCACGTACGCGGTCCTCACGGAGGAGGGCGCCGCCAAGTTCGAGGCGGCGAACGCCACACACGTGGCCGACGTCGAGGAGCTCTTCGCCTCCCGGTTCAGCCCCGAGGAGTGGGAGCAGCTCGCCGAGCTGCTCGGCCGGCTCCCGCTCGTCGACGCCGGCACGTGCAACGCATGAGCCACGCGTTCTCCTCCCTGGACGAGCTCGGCGACGGCGCTGGCTTCCGGAAGGTCCGCGCGGCACTCGGCGTGACCGCGTTCGGCGTGAACGCAGTCGTGTACCCGCCCTACTTCGACGGCTTCGAGCACTACCACGACACGCAGGACGAGCTGTACTTCGTCCATCGCGGCCGCGTGCGCGTCGACGTGGCCGGCGAGACGCGCGAGCTCGGCGAGGGCGGGCTCTTCCACGCCGAGTCGACGACGCCGCGCAAGCTCTCGAACCCGTTCGACGAGGAGGCCGTCGTCTTCATCGTCGGCGGCTCCGGCGGCTACATCGAGCGGGACGGCCACATGGTCGATCCGACCGACGTCGAGCGCCGCGCGAGCTTCGGCAAGAGCTAGAACGTCACAACGGTGCGGATGCCGTCGCGGCCGACCGTGTGGAGCGCGGCCGGCGCGTCGTCGAGCGGAATCGTTCGCGTGACGAAGCGGGCGAGATCGATCTTCCCCTCGAGCGTCGCCTGCGCCAGGAACGGGAAGTCCTCCTGCGGGATCGTGTCGCCGCCGTGCGTGACGGCGATCGCGACCTTCGGCGCGAACACGTCGCGATAGAGATCGATGCCGAGCGTCGCGCCCGGCGCCGGGAGGCCGACGAGCGTCGCCGTGCCGGCGTACGCGCACATGCGAACGGCCTGGTCGAGCCCGGCGGCGGCACCGACGGCGCTGAAGGCGTAGTCGACGCCGCGCGTCAGCTCGCGCACCTGTTCCACCGGGTCCCCGGCGGATGCGTCGACGACGTCGGTTGCTCCGAGCTCCCGCGCGGCCTCGAGCTTCTCCGGCGCGAGATCGACGGCGACGATGCGCTCGGCTCCTGCGAGGCGCGCGCCTTGCACGACGGCGAGCCCGACGCCGCCGCACCCGATGACGGCGACCGTCGCCCCTTCGTGCACCGGCGTCGCCCAGAGTGCGGCGCCTGCACCGGTTGAGAACCCGCAGGCGAGCAGGCACGCCTGTTCGATCGGCAGCTCGTCCGGAACCTTCACCGCGCATGCCTCGTGCGCGACGGCGTAATTCGCGAGCGTCCCGCACCGGAGCACGGGCGACAGCAGCGTCCCGTCGGCGCGATGCGCGCGCGGCTTCGCGTGCAGATTCCGCGAGCAGCGACGCGGGTCGCCGCGCTTGCAGGACGGGCACCTCCCGCACGGCGCGCGCCACGCGACGACCACGCGGTCGCCGGGCGCGACGGTGGTCACCTCGGCGCCGATCTCCTCGACGACGCCCGCGCCCTCGTGCCCGAGGAGTATCGGGAAGTCCATCCCCCACCCGTTCGTCTCGATCACGTGGACGTCGGAGTGGCAGAGGCCGCATGCCTCGACGCGCACGACCACCTCGTTCGGAGCGGGCGGGTCGAGGACGATCTCCTCGACGCGGGGCTCGCTTCCCGCTTCCGCGTAGACGACGCCGCGATTCACGAAACGGCGCGGCGGAGCTGTTCGTCGAGCGGAACGAGCGGCAGCCGGAACGTCTCGACCGCACTCGGATCGGTGACCACGTTGTCGCCGAGCTCGAGCATGGTCAGCTGGTCGCGCGTCACCGGCGCGCCCGGTATCCACTCGGTGAACGCAGCCTGCGCGCGCAGCAGGCCGATGGGAACGTGGACGGAAGGACGGCGCGCGCCGACCACGCGCTTCAGCCGGTCCCAGAACTCGTTCCACGTCGGCGCCTCCGGCCCGCCCAGCTCGAACGTTCGCCCGGCCGCGGCCGGATGGTCGACCGCGTGCGCGAAGTACTCCGCGACGTCCTCGACCCAGATCGGCTGCAGCCTCGTCTGTCCGTCGCCGACGATCGGCGTCACCGGAGCGAACCGCGCGAGACGCACGAACGTCGGGAGGATCCCCCCGTCCTTCCCGAAGACGAAGCTCGGCCGGAAGATCACGTACCCGAGGCTGGAGGAGCGGACGGCGCGTTCCATCTCCCACTTGGCGGTGAAGTAGGGCGTCGCGTCCTTCGTCCGCTCGTCGAGCCCGAGCGCGCTCGCGAGGACGAACCGGCCGGCGCCTGCGTTCTCCGCCGCAGCGACGAGGTTG
>DASYFU010000335.1:0-3526 GCA_036498225.1 Gaiellaceae bacterium
CCGGCGACGTGCTCGCGCAGATCGACTGCGCCTTCGACCTCCCGTTCCGGCAGGGCCTGGAGGCGGTCGGCTCGGAAGGGACGCTCCGCATCCCGACGCCGTGGGGCATCGACGAGCCGGGCATGTTCTTGGAGCGCGGTGGGAAGAGCGAGCGGGTCGATGTTCCTCCTGCGGACCGCTACCGACTCCAGTCGGACAACTTCAGTCGCGCGATCCGGGGCCTCGAGCCGCCTCTCCTCGGGCGCGAGGACGCGCTCGGGCAGGCGCGGACGATCGATGGCCTGTACCGCTCTGCTGAGCGCGGCGGCCTGCCTATTCCTCTCTAGCGGTGTCCGCGCAGCCACCGTGGTCGTCGTCACCGGCCGCGGCTGGGGGCACGGGGTGGGGATGAGCCAGTGGGGCGCGCGCGGATATGCGCTGCACGGCTGGAGCTTCCGTCAGATCCTCGCGCACTACTACCCGGGCACGCAGCTCGCTGCGACGTCGAATGTGACCGTGCGCGTGCTGCTCGCTGCGGGGCAGCCGGGCGTGGACATTGCATGCGCATCCGGCATGCGCGTCGGCGATGCGACCGGACGGACGTTCGCGCTCCCGGCGAAGACGTACAACGTCGGCCCCGGGCTGCTCGTGCACAAGCACCGGTTGCAGTCGCCGATCGCGTTCTATTGCGGCGGAGGACCGCTCGTGTGGGACGGGCGCGCGTACCACGGCACGCTCGTCGTCTCGAGCGGAAGCGGACGGCTCGCGGTGGTCAACGCGGTCGACCTGGAGGATTACGTCCGCGGCGTCATCGGCGACGAGATGCCGCACCGGTGGCCGCTCGCCGCGCTCGAGGCGCAGGCCGTGGCGGCGCGCTCGTACGCGCTGGCGACGCTGCACCCGGGCAAGCGCTTCGACCTGTTCGCCGACGACCGCAGCCAGGTGTACGGCGGGATGGGCGCGGAGACGCCGGGGACGCTCTACGCGGCGACGCAGACCGAGGGGCGGATCCTCACGTACGGCGGCCGCGTCGCGACGACGTATTTCTTCTCGACCTCGGGCGGTCGCACCGCCGATGTGCGCGACGTCTGGCCGAAGCTCGGCGACGTGCCATATCTCCGCTCGGTGCCCGACCCGTACGACGTCGAGTCGCCCGTGCACGAGTGGGGACCGCTCGCGCTCTCGCCCGCGGACCTCACGGCGCGGCTGGGCGTGCCGTTCGGCGCGCTGCACGTCGTGCGCGACAGGTCGGAGCGCGTCGCGAGCCTCGGGATCGGAGGTGTCACGCTCTCGGGCTTGCAGGTGATGCGCCTTCTCCGCCTTCGCTCGACGTGGTTCAGCGTCGGTGCGCTGACGCTCACGGACGCGCGCAGCCTGGTCGTCTTCGGCCGGCGCACCGCACTCGACGCGAGCACGGAAGGAGTGGCGGACGCGTCGCTGCAGAAGCTGACCCCGACCGGCTGGGTGACGCTGCGCCGCGTCCGGACGACGCGACGCGTGTGGGTGACACCGCGGGCGTACACGATCTACCGGCTCACCGCGGGCCGCGTGCGCGGCCCCGAGGTGGGCGTGTCGGTGTCCCCGGTCGTGCGTGCCCGGCTCGTGTCGAGCGTCCAGCTGTCCGGCCAAGTGCTGCCGCGCCCGAGCGGCGCGGTGACCGTGTCGCGATACGTCGCCGGCGGCTGGCGCGTGGTCGCACGTCCGCAGCTGGACGGGCGCGGCGTCTTCAGCACCCCGCTGCGCTTGCGGCCCGGCGGCTATCGGATCGACGTGGCCGGGGATGCCCGGCTCGCGCCGGCGTCCCACACGGTGCGCGTGACATCGCGCATCCTCGCGTCGCTGCACAAGTAGGCTCTCGCCTGTGAACCCGACCTTCATGCTCGGCGGAGAGCTCGAGGTGCGCCGCCTTGGTTTCGGCGCGATGCGCATCGTCGACGACCGCGAAGAGGGCGTCCGCGTCCTGCGTCGCGCCGTCGAGCTGGGCGTGAACTTCATCGACACCGCCAACATCTACGGCGCCGGCCGCAGCGAGGAAACCGTTGCGGAGGCGCTGCATCCCTATCCCGACGGGCTCGTCATCACGACGAAGGGCGGCCTCGGCTGGGGCCTGCAGGAGCGGATTCGCGATGGGCGGCCCGAGCATTTGCGCGAGGCGTGCGAGGCGAGCCTGCGCCGGCTGAAGCTCGAGCGCATCGACCTGTACCAGCTGCACCGCCACGATCCGGAGGTGCCGATCGAGGAGTCGATCGGTGCGCTCGAGCAGCTGCGGCAGGAGGGGAAGATCCGGATGATCGGCGTCTCGAACTTCTCGCTCGCGCAGCTGCGACAGGCGCAGGCCGTGACGAAGATCGTCTCCGTGCAAAACCAGTACAACCGCGGCCTCCTCATCTCCGACGAGGTGCTCGACGCGTGCACGGAGGAGGGAATTGCGTTCATGCCCTGGGCGCCGCTCGGCGAGGGGCTGACGCGTGGCTCGGCCTATGAGCTCCGCTGGCTGCTCGACCGCTCGCCGGTCATCCTTTCGATCCCGGGCACGTCGAGCGTCGAGCATCTCGAGGAGAACATGCGCGCCGTCGCGTGATGCACCGAAAGACACCAGGGCTTCGCGTTCTGGCCTCTGCTTGATCAGTCGGTCCAGCTGGGCTTGCGTTTCTCGAGGAAGGCGCGGAGGCCTTCCTGCCCCTCGTCGCTCGTGCGCCGCGCGGCGATCCACTGCGCGGTCTCCGGGCCGCCCGGCCGCTCGCGCACGAGCCGCTTCGCCCAGCGCGCCGCCTGCGGCCCCGCCGAAAGCAGCTCGCCGACGACGCGGTCGACGGCTGCGTCGAGATCGTCCGCCACGTCGTGCACGAGGCCGATGCGCAACGCCGTCTCCGCGTCGAAGCGCTCGCCCGTGAGGAAGTAGCGTCGCGCGGCGCCGGGCCCGATCTTCGCCAGGGCGAACGGCGAGATCACCGCAGGGATGATCCCGAGCTTCACCTCGGAGAATGCGAACACCGCGTCACGCGACGCGATCGCGATGTCCGATGCGGCGACGAGCCCCGCGCCCCCGCCGAGCGCATGCCCCTGCACGCGGGAGACGACGGGTGCGAGGCAGCTGTCGATCGACTCGAGCATCCGCCGGAGCGCGTTCGCATCGGCGACGTTCTCCTCGAGTGAGAGGTCGACGGAGGCGCGCATCCAGTCGACGTCCGCGCCGGCAGAAAAGCTCGGGCCGTCGCCGGCCAGGACGACGGCCCGCGCACGGCCCACGTCGACGAACGCCTCCGCGAGCTCGGCGATGAGCGCCGCGTCGAACGCGTTCCGCCGATCGGGCCGCGCCAGCGTGATGTGCAGCACGGATCCGTCGCGCTCGATGCGGAGGTTCGCCATAGAGTGCGCCAATGCTACGCGGAGCGTTTGCCGCCGCACTCACGCCCTCGAACGAGGACGCGTACGGGCCGTACGTCGAGTTCCTCGCCGCGGGCAGGCTCGACGGCCTGCTCGCGCTCGGCACGACGGGCGAGTGCCTGCTCTTCTCGGTTCCCGAGCGGAAGCGCGCCGCCGAGCT
>DASYFU010000336.1:0-5075 GCA_036498225.1 Gaiellaceae bacterium
TCGTCGAATCGCTGCAGGACTGCGGCGCCGCGGGCCTCGCTTCGGCGCTCTCCGAGATGCCCGACGAGGGCTCCGGCATCGACGTCCACCTCGACCGTGTGCCGTTGCGCGAGGAGGGCATGGAGCCGTGGGAGATCATGATCTCGGAGTCGCAGGAGCGCATGGTCGCGATCGTCCGGCCGCCGATGCTCGACGCGGTGCACGCGCTCTGCCGCAAGTGGGAGCTCGAAAGCGCCGTCATCGGCGAGGTGTCGGACACCGGGTTGCTGCGCGCGTTCCACGACGGCGCGGTCGTGGGCGAGATCCCCGCGCGCTTCCTGACGGACGAGTGCCCGCGCTACGAGGTCGAGCAGCGCAAGCCGGATTCGTGGGTGACGCCCAAGGCGTATCGCCCGAGCGCGCCGTTCGCCGCGGTGGTGGAGCAATACGACCAGCTCGTCGGCTCGCGCACCGTGCGACGGCCCGGGCTCGACGCGGCCGTGCTGCGGCTGCGTCCCTCTTTGCGCGGGATCGCCGTCTCGCTGCAGGGCCCGCGACCGGGCGAGACGGATCCGTTCAAGGCGGGCGTGCAGGCGGTGCTCGGCGCGGCGCGCAATGTCGCGTGCACCGGCGGCGAGCCGATCGGGCTCACCGACTGCCTCAACTTCGGCAATCCCAAGAAACCGGAGATCGGGTACGAGCTGGCGCAGGCGATCGAAGGGATCGCGCAGGCCGCGGATGCGCTCGGCGTCCCCGTCGTCTCGGGCAATGTCTCGCTGTACAACGACACCGACGGCCGCTCGATCCCGCCGACGCCGGTCGTCGGCTGCGTCGGGATCGTCGCCGACGTTCGGCTCGTTCCCGCCGGCTGGCAGAAGGGCGACGTCGTCCTGCTCGCGGCCGCGCCGGAAGAGAGCCTCGCCGCCGAGGCCTCGCTCATCCGGTTCCTGCGCAAGGCGGCGCCGCTCCTCTCGCTCTGCCACGACGTCGGCAGCAGCGGGCTCGCTGCGGCCGTCGCCGACGCGGCGCGCTGGAGCGGTCGCGACGCCGACGTCGAGCTGCCGGAGGCGCCCGCCGCCGGCGCGGCGATCGTCGCGTGCGCGCCGGAGAACGTCGCGCGGCTCGGCACGCGCGGACTCGTCCAGATCGGAATGGTGCGCTGATGTGCGGCGTGTTCGGCGTGTACGCGCCTGAGCGCGACGTCGCGCGGCTGACGTACTTCGGGCTCTTCTCGCTGCAGCACCGCGGCCAGGAGTCCGCCGGCATCGCGGTCTCCGACCAGGGGCGGCTGACGGCGCTGCGCGATCTCGGCCTCGTCACGCAGGTGTTCGACGAGCAGAAGCTGCACGGGCTGCGCGGCCAGGTGGCGATCGGACACACGCGCTATTCGACGACGGGATCCTCGCAATGGGCGAATGCACAGCCGCTCGTGCAGCACGGGCGCAATCGCACCGTCGCGCTCGGCCACAACGGGAACCTCGTCAACGCCGACGCCGTCCGCGAGGAGCTGCGCGCGGAAGGCGCCTCGATGCACGGCACGTCGGACAGCGAGGTGATCGCGGCGCTCATCGCGAACGCGGATGCGCCGCTCGACGAGGCGGTCGCCGTCGCGATGCGCAGGCTCGAGGGCGCGTACTCCGTCGTCGCGCTGTCGGAGGGGACGCTCATCGCGTTCCGGGACCCGCACGGCTTCCGTCCGCTCGTGCTCGGTCGGGTGAACGACGACTGGGTGGTCGCGTCGGAGACGTGCGCGTTCGATCTCGTCGGCGCGGAGCTCGTGCGCGAGGTCGAGCGCGGCGAGGTCGTGCTCATCGACGGCGACGGGATGCGCTCCGTGCAGGCGATCGACCCGCCCGAGGCCGGCGCGCTCTGCATCTTCGAGTTCTTCTATCTCGCACGACCCAATACGCGGCTCGCCGGCATCGAGGTGCACGGCGCGCGCGTGCGCATGGGCGAGCGGCTCGCGCACGAGGCGCCCGCCGACGCCGATCTCGTCCTCCCCATCCCGGACTCGGGGACGCCGGCCGCGATCGGCTTCTCGCGCGCGCTCGGCATCCCGTTCAGCGAGGGCCTGATCAAGAACCGCTACATCGGGCGGACGTTCATCCAGCCGGACCAGGAGCTGCGGCGGCTCGGCGTGCGGCTGAAGTTCAACCCGCTCGCGGAGGTTGCCGGCAAGCGCGTCGTCGTCGTCGACGACTCGATCGTGCGCGGCAACACGACGGGCGCGATCGTGAAGATGCTGTTCGACGCGGGCGCGGCGGAGGTGCACGTCCGCATCTCCTCGCCGCCCGTGATCGGGCAGTGCTTCTACGGCATCGACCTCGCGGATCCGGAGGAGATGGTCGCCGCAGGGAAGACGGTCGACGAGGTGCGCGACTTCATCGGTGCGACCTCGCTCGCGTACCTGTCGCACGAGGGCCTCGTCGAGGCGACGCGGAGACCTGCGTCCGACCTCTGCAGCGCCTGCCTCACGCGCCAGTATCCGACCGAGGTGCCGGCCGAGTACGCGAAGCTCCGCTTCGAGCCCGCTGCACCCGTGTAAAAGTCGTAACACCGACGCCGGGGTACCTAGTACCGGCCGTCGGGATGCAGCATGGATACCGAACGGCCGGTACTAAGTACCGGCCTCGAAGTGTCACGAGTCTTACGCGGCCGGATCCGACACATGCAGGTCTCGGGCCTGACCCGTCCGGGTCGTAGCGCCGTCGCCGGAGCGACTCCTCGTACCATCCCCAGCCCGGTGTATCTGTTCCACTACCACCTCGTCACGAGCCGCGTCCGCGAGGTCGAGGCGCGGTATATCGGCAAGCTCGGGTTCGACCTCGTCGCGCGCCACGGGCGGATCGGCGAGGACCTGCAGGCGTACGAGCCGGGCATCTCGTGGGCCGAGCTCGATGCGCTCGGGTTCAAGCTCCGCCTGTCCGAGCTCGAGCTCGGATCCGTCAACGTCGTCGTGCAGCCCGGGCAATGGCCGCTGCCGCGCGTCGACCATCTCGGCCTCGCGCTCGACGAGGACGAGTTCGACCGCGCGCTCGGGCGCGCGGAGGACGCGTCACTGCGCGTGCAGGAGCACGGCGGCCGCCGCACGTTCGTCTCCACGAACGCGGGCTACCGCCTCGAGCTCCATCCGCCACGGGACTGGATCGACGAGCTCCTCGGCCAGTCCGACCGGCTCCGCCTCTCCGAGCTGCACCTGAAATCCGACGACCCGGAGGGGAAGGCACAGGCGCTCGCCCAGCTCCTCGACTGCGAGCGCATCGGCGCCGAGGTCGAGATCGGCGAGACGCTCGTCCGCTTCACGCCCGACGGCCCGCAGGGGCGGCCGGAGCTGGAAGCCGAAATGTTCGTCTGAGATCGCCCCTAGACTCGACCTCTTGACGAAGGACGCACGCACGTACGAGGCCGCCGGCGTCTCGCTCGCCACCGCCGACGCGGTCGTCGAGCGCCTGCGCGCGGCGGTCGAGTCGACCGGCGCGACCGGATTCGGCTTCTTCGCCGGCCTCTTCCCCCTCGACGAACGCCGCTTCCTCGCGGCCTCAACCGACAGCGTCGGCTCGAAGCTCATGCTGCACCGCCGGGCCGGGACGCTGCGCTGGGGCGGCATGGACCTCGCCGCACATTGCATCGACGACGTCCTCTGCAGCGGCGCGGACCCGCTCTTCCTGCTCGACTACGTCGCGGCCGAGCACGTCGAGCTCGCGCAGGTCGCCGAGCTCGTGGAAGGCGCGGCCGAGGTCTGCCGCGCAGCCGGCTGCGCGCTGATCGGCGGCGAGACGGCGGAACTGCCCGGCGTGTACCGCGACGACGAGCTCGACTTCGCCGGCACGTGCGTCGGCATCGTCGATCGCGACGACCTGATCGACGGCTCACGCTGCGCGCCGGGCGACGTGATCGTCGGGTTCCCGTCCAGCGGCCTTCACACGAACGGCTTCTCGCTCGTGCGGACGCTCGGCGAGCTCCCGTGCGAGTTCCTTGCGCCGCACCGCCTCTATCTCGACGACGTGCGGGCACTGCGCGCACAGGCAGACGTGAAGGCGCTCGCGCACGTGACCGGCGGCGGGCTCCTCGGCAACCTGTCGCGCGTACTTCCCGAAGGCGTGCACGCGCGCATCGACTGGGACGCGTGGGAGCGGCCACCCGTGTTCGACTGGATCGCGGAGCGCGGCGTCACCGAAGACGAGGCGCGCCGCGTGTTCAACCTCGGCATCGGCATGTGCGCCGTCGTCCCGGAAGCGCCGGATGGCGCGCTCGTGATCGGCGCGCTCGAGTGATCGGCGTACTCGTCTCCGGCGAGGGAACGAACCTCCAGGCGCTCGTCGACGCCGGCCTGCCGATCGCGGCGGTGGCCTCGAACAGGCGTGATGCACGCGCGCTCGCGCGTGTGAGCGTCCCGACCGCGTCGTTCGAGCTCGCCGATTACGACGGCCGCGAGGCGCGTGACGCGGCGATGGCCGACTGGTTGCGGCAACATGATGTCGACCTCGTCGTCCTCGCCGGCTACATGCACTTGCTCACGAAGCCCTTCCTGGACGACTTCCCGGACGCGATCGTGAACGTGCATCCCTCGCTGCTTCCGAGCTTTCCCGGCGCGCACGCGGTCGAGGAGCAACTCGCCGCGGGCGTCACGGAGTCCGGCGCGACGGTTCACCTCGTCGACACCGGCGTCGACAGCGGCCCGATCCTCGCGCAAGAGCGCGTCCCGGTCCGCGCGGACGACACGGCCGAGACGCTGCATGAGCGGATCAAGGCGGTCGAGCACGAGCTGCTGCCGAAGGTGGTGCGAGAGCTGTGCGCGCGCTGATCTCGACATACGAGAAGACGGGACTGGACGACTTCGCGTCCGGCCTCGCGCGGCTCGGCTGGTCGTTCGTCGCCAGCTGCAAGACGGCCGCCCATCTCGAGAGCCTCGGCCTCGACGTCGAGCACGTCGAGGCGCTGACGGACTCGCCGGAGATGCTCGGCGGCCGGGTGAAAACGCTGCACCCGCGCATCCACGCGGGAATCCTCGCGCGGCGCGACTTCCCCGAGGACGTGGCAACGCTCGAGGAGCAGGGCATCGAGCCGTTCGACCTCGTCTGCGTGAACCTCTACCC
>DASYFU010000337.1:0-16228 GCA_036498225.1 Gaiellaceae bacterium
CAGCAGCGCGAGCACGGCCAGCCGCTGTTCGCCCTGCGACCCGAAGCTGCGCAGGTCACGGCCTGCGGCCGTGACGACGACGTCGTCCAGGTGCGGTCCGATGCCGGTGGTTCCGCGATCCACATCCCGGTCCAGACGTTGTTCGAGCTGCTCCACGGTCGCCGGCTCGCCGTCGTAGCGCAGCTCGGCAGCGTCGAGGCCGAAGGCGGCTGCGTGCGCGGCGAACGCGGGCTCGAGCAGCGCGAGCGCCTCGCGGCGGGCGCCGACGAGCTGCGTGCCGAGCTCGGCAACCTGTTGCGTCCATGGTGCGATCGCGTCACGCGACGACGCGCCGACCGCGATCCGCCGCAACGATGCATTGCGCTGCGCGACCGCGCCGCCGTAATCAGTCGGCAGCTGCGCGCGCGCCGGCGTCAGCCGCCCGAGCGCGCGGTCGAAGTACGCGCGGCGTGCGGCGGGCGCACCCTTCACGACGCCGAGACGGTCCGGCGTGAAGACGAGCGTCGTCAGCTCGCCGCGCAGCTGCTCGACGGTACGCAGCGGCGCACCGTTGAGCGTCGCGTGCTTCGCCGAGCCGGCTTCGAGCTTCACCTCCACACCGATGGGAGCGTCTGCACGACGCCCCTGCACGGCGACGCGTGTGCCTTCGTCCCCGAACCGGATCAGCTGGCGGTCGTTGCGCGTGCGCGGCGAGAACCCTTGCGTGCCCACGTGCAGCGCCTCGAGCAGGTTCGTCTTCCCGACGCCGTTCGCTCCCGTCGCGAGCACGAGGCCCGGCTCGAGGTCGAGCTCGAGCCGCTCGTACGACCGGAAGCTGCGCAGCGAGACGGACTCGACTATCAGCCTGGCAGTCGAATCGGCATGACGAGGTACGTGAAATCGTCGCCCTCGCCCTGGATCACAGCCGGCCGCAGCGGGCTGATGAGCTTCACGCGCACGTCGTCGCTGTCGAGCAGCTCCAGGCCGTCGCGCAGGAAGTCGGCGTTGAAGCCGATCTCGAGCGGCTCGCCGGTGTAGCCGACCGGAAGCGATTCCTTCGACTCTCCCACCTCGTGCGTGCGAGCGATCACCGTGAGCTCGCCCTCGGCGAAGCGCAGCTGCAGCGGCGTCGCGCGCTGGATCATCACGGAGGCGCGGCGAATGACGTCGAGCAGCTCTACGCGCGGCAGCGTCAGCTCGTGCTCGAACGACTCGGGCAGCAGCTGGCGGTAGTTGGGGAACTGGCCGTCGATGCGGCGCGTCGTCAGCCAGATGCCGTCGGTCGCGAAGACCACCTGGTTCTCCTGAACGCCGATCTCCACCTCGTCGCCGGAGCCGGCGACGCGCGCGAGCTCCTGCAACGCGCGGCCGGGGACGATCGCCTCGAGATCGGGCACCGTCCCGCTGAACGTCGTCTCCTTGACCGCGAGACGGTACGAGTCGGTCGCAGCCATGACGAGCTTGCCGCCGCCGAACTGGACGAGGACGCCGGTGAGCACCGGGCGCGACTCGTCCCGCGACGCCGCTTTCGCGACGCGCTGGATTGTCTCGAGCAGCGACTCGCGCTCGACGCCGAACGTCGGCACCGCGTCGAGCTCCGGCAGCCGCGGGAAGTCCTCGGGGTTGTACGTGTTGAGCGTGTAGCTCGCGGTTCCGGCGGTGACGTGCACGACCGACTCGGCCGGCCTGTGCTCGATCGTCACCTCGTCGCCGGGGAGCAGGCGCGCGATGTCGACGAACGTCTTGCCCGGAAGGACGATTGCCCCATCGCCTTCGATCTGCGCGGCGACGGTCGCGCGCAGCGAGAGCTCCATGTCGGTCGCTGCGAGGCGCAGCTCGCCGCCGCGCGCTTCCAACAGCACCCCCGACAAGATCTGCACAGACGTCCGGGTGGACAGCGCACGCGAAACGACGCCCAGCGCCTGGGCGAGCTCGTCCTTGGCGCACGTAATCCTCAGTCCCGCGCTCACCACGATGTCAGTCTCAATCATCTAGAAAACCTCATAGGAGTAGTAGGGCGTGTGGACGGCGGGGAGAATGCCCTGATTCCGCATGGTTGAGAGCGATCCGCCGTGTGTGGAGCTTGGGGAGAAGTCTTGCGGTTCCACAGGACGTTTCGCTAGCGGACCTGTTTGACGCGAGCGGTGAGCTCTTGCACGAGGTTGTACACAGACCTGTCCTCACGGATCAGGCGGGCGATCTTCGAGGTTGCGTGGATGACGGTCGTGTGGTCGCGACCGCCGAATTCCTTGCCGATCTTCGGGAGCGAGGAGTCGGTCAGCTCACGCGAGAGGTACATCGCGACCTGCCGCGGATAGACGATGTTCTGGGAGCGCTTGTCGCCGCACAGTTCCTCGAGCGACATGTTGAAGCGCTCGGCGACGAGGTCCTGGATGCGCTTGATCGAGACCTCCGCCGCTTCGCCCTGCGGGAACACGTCCTTGAGCACGTCCTGCGAGAGCTCCACCGACATGGCGCGGCCGGTGAGGGACGAGAACGCCACGACGCGCGTGAGCGCTCCCTCGAGCTCGCGGATGTTCGTCGAGACGCGGCCGGCGATGAAGGTCAGCACCTCGGGCTCCGGCACGTGGATCCCGTCCGTCTTGACCTTCTTGCGGAGGATGGCGATGCGCGTCTCCAGGTCGGGCGGCTGGATGTCCGTGATCAGGCCCCATTCGAAGCGGCTGCGTAGGCGCTCCTCGAGCGTCGCGATGTCGCGCGGCGGTCGGTCGCTCGACATGACGATCTGCGAGCCGGCCTCGTACAGCGAGTTGAACGTGTGGAAGAACTCCTCCTGGATCCGCTCCTTGTGCTCGAAGAACTGCACGTCGTCGATCAGGAGCAGGTCATAGGTGCGGTAGCGCTGCTTGAAGCCCTCGATGCGCTTGTCGCGGAGGGAGTTGATGAAGTCGTTCATGAAGGTCTCGCTCGTGACGTAGCGGACGCTCATGTCGCGCGAGTGCTCGCTGACGTACTGCGCGATCGCCTGCAGCAGGTGCGTCTTCCCGAGCCCCGTGCTTCCGTAGATGAAGAGTGGGTTGTACGCCTGCGCCGGCGCCTCCGCGACCGCGAGCGCGGCCGCGTGTGCGAAGCGGTTCGACGACCCGATGACGAACGAGTCGAACGTGTACTTGGCGTTGAAGCCGCCGCTCTCGGGGCGATGCGGGACGAGGCGCTCGACCGGAGCCACGCGCGCCGGCGGCGGCGAGGGCTCGGACGGAGTCGAGCCGGAATCGGTGACCTGGAGCTCGATCGCGCGGTCGCGGCCGGTGATGTCGCGGATCGCGGCGCCGATCAGCTCGAGGAAGTGGCCCTCGATCCAGTCGCGGGTGAAGTCGTTCGGGACGGCGAGGACGAAGCGGCCGTCATCCAGCTCGACGCCGGCTGTATGCGCGAACCAGGTGCCGTAGGTTGTGTCGTTGAGGGCGCTCCTGAGCCGACCGGAAACATCGCTCCACAGGCTCTCCGCCGTCAGCTCGATTTGGTCCTCCACCCCTACGCCAGCTCCTCCCTCGTGAACCGGAGGCGAGCCTAGCAGGGTGCCAATTCGGGGCAAAAACACCCGCCTGAGCAGGAGTTTTCACCACCGACCAAATCCCTCCACACCTGTGGAAAGCCGTGGGGGAAACTCGCCGCATCCGCACCGTTGTGCGGCCCGAGCCTGTGGACAAGTCGGTGGACGACCGGCGGCTATACTGCGCGGTCGCGTCGCAGGACTCTCGCGCGACCCCAACCTTTTTCATCGTGAAGCGGACCTACCAGCCAAACGTTCGACGCCGCAAGCGCAGGCACGGCTTTCGCGCGCGCATGTCGACGCGCGCCGGACGGATGATCCTGAAGCGGCGCCGGCTCAAGGGCCGCGCGAAGCTTTCGGCGTAACCTTCCTCGTCGTGAAGCGTGCGAACCGTCTGTCCCGATCGCGGGACTTCGACGCCGTCTACCGTCATGGCAGGTCGGTCTCGTCGCGGTTTCTCGTTCTCTACTGGTTCGGACAGGAGGAGCCGGCAGCGCCGCGCTTCGGCATGTCCGTCCCCCGGACCGTCGGGAACGCGGTCGCCCGCACCAAGCTCAAGCGCCAGCTGCGCGAGGTCTGGCATGCGCGGCTCGAGCGCGTGCCCGAGGGGCGCGACTACGTGCTCATCGTGCGGCCGGGCGTGGCGGAGGCGGTCGCGGCCAACGGCTTCGAGTGGCTCGGCGCCCGCGTCGACGAGGTGCTCGACATGACCCAGGCGGCTGCCTGATGTACCGGCTCGGCGTCGCCGCCGTCTGGCTCTACCGGGCGACCTGGGGCGCGTTCTTCCCGACGACGTGCAAGTACCACCCGTCCTGCTCGCAGTACGCGATCGACGCGCTGCGCGAGAAGGGGCTCTTCCGCGGGAGCGCGCTCGCCGGCTGGCGGCTCCTGCGCTGCAACCCGTGGAGCCGCGGAGGGTTCGACCCGGTCCGATGATCCTCTTCGAGACACCGGTCCTCGGCCAGCTCGAGACGGTCATGCGGCACGTCCTCAACTGGTTCCACGGGACGCTGCATCTGCCGTGGGCGTGGGCCATCGTCGCCACCACCGTTGTGGTCCGAATGCTCCTCGTCCCGCTGACGGTGAAGCAGATCCACTCGATGCAGAGCCTGCAGCGTCACGCGCCGCAGATGAAGGAGATTCAGAAGAAGTACAAGGGCGACAAGGCGAAGCAGAACGAAGAGTTGATGAAGTTCTACCGCGAGAACAACATCAACCCGGCGGCTTCGTGCTTGCCGATGTTGTTCCAGCTCCCGGTCTTCATCTCGCTCTACTACTCGCTCAAGCACTTCGCAAAGTCCCCGCCGTCCGGGAACCTGTCGTTCCTCCACTTCGTCCCGAACATCGCGGCGCACACGACGTCGTTCTGGGGCGGCTACATCCTGCTCGTCGTCTACGTCGTGAGCCAGATGGTCTCGACGCTGTACATGTCGGCGACCGCAGACAAGATGCAGCGGACGCTGTTCATGCTCATGCCGCTCGTGTTCGTGTTCGTGATCGCGCGCTTCCCGGCCGGCCTCGTTCTGTACTGGGTGACGACGAACCTGTGGACGGTCGGGCAGGGGCTCATCACAAAGCGCCTGATGCCGAAGACGCCTCCACCGGATCTGTTCAAGCGCACGTCTCGCACGCCGCCGAAGGACGACGGGAACGGCGGCAACGGCGCGAAGCCGGCGTCGACGGAAGCGCCCAAGGCGGCCGCACCGCGGCCGGCCGGGCAGCCGCGCAAGGTGCGCCGCAAGAAGGGGACGGCGCGGCGGCGATGAGCAACGTGACCGTCGAAGCAACGGGGGAGACGGTCGGCGAAGCGAAGTGGGCGGCGCTGCGCGAGCTCGAGCTGCGTCATCCCGGCCTCGACAAGACAGCGGTGCAGTTCGAGGTCGTGTCCGAGGGCGAGCGCGGGCTGCTCGGCGTCGGGTACGCACCGGCACGCGTCGTCGCGATGGTTCCGGAGGACGCGGTGGCGACGGTCGCGGTGGACGAGAGCGAGCTCGCCGCCGATGTGCGCGTGTTGATGCTGCGCGCCACCGCTGCGTTGGGCGTCGAGGCGCGCATCGACGTGCACGAGGACGACGAGTTGGTGACGGCGACGTGCTTCGCCGCCGACGCGGGTCTCCTCATCGGCCGGCACGGGCAGACGATCGACGCGATCCAGTACCTGTTGAACGCCATCTCGCACCGGCGCGGCGAGGAACCGCGCAAGGAAGTGGTCGTGGACGCCGCGGGGTACCGCGAGCGCCGGCGTGCGACGCTCGAGTCGCTCGCGCTGCGCACGGCCGAGCAGGTGCGCGCGACCGGCGAGCCGGCCGAGCTCGAGCCGATGACGGCGGTCGAGCGCAAGGTCGTGCACCTCGTGCTGAAGGAACGCGAAGGCGTCGAGACGCGCTCCGAGGGAACGGAGCCGAACCGCTTCGTCGTCGTCGCCCCGGCGTGAGCGATCTCTACGCCGATCTCGCCGACCTTTACGACGCCGTCTTCGAGTGGGACATCGAGAGTGAGGCGGACTGGCTCGTCGAGCGCCTGGGCTCGGAGTGCCGCACGGTGCTCGAGCCTGGCTGCGGTTCCGGGCGAATGTTCGAGCCGCTCGTTCGGCGCGGCCTGACGATCACCGGCATCGACAATTCGCCTGCGATGGTCGACCGGGCCCGCGCACGCGAGACCGGAGCGACCGTCGTGCTGGGCGACATGACGTCGTTCGACCTCGGCGTGTTCGACGGCGCGATCTGTCCGATCAACACGCTCGGCCATCTCTCGCACGTGGAGCTCGCGGCGCATCTCGAGGCGATGGGACGCGCGCTGAAGCCGGGCGCGCGCTATCTCGTGCAGCTCGCGATCGACGCGAGTGTCGGCGACCAGTCGAGGTGGGACGCCGCGCGCGACGGCTGGCGCGTGAGCGCGACGTGGACGGTCGAGTCGCGCGAGGCCGAGCGCGGGACCGAGCTGCATCGCTCGATCTTCGAGGTGCTCGACGGCCCGCGCGCGGGCGAAGTGCACGAGCACGAGCACACGATGAGCTACTGGACGGGCGAGACGTGGGGCGCCGCTGTCGCCGCGTCGCCGTTCACGTGGGCGGCCGTGTACGACGGCTCCGCGCCCGGCCGGCCGCGTGTGGACTTCTCGGCGATCGGCGGCCTGCTCTGGCACGAGCTCGTGCGCATGTGAGCGCCGAGCTGGACGCGTGGCTCGAAGCGGTTCTCGCGACGCCCGGGCTGACGGCGCTTCAGGACGAGACGGAGGCGCGGGCGATGCTCGTCGACGACGCGCTGCGTGCGCTCGACATCGTGCGCACGCTCGACGGGCCGATCGTCGATGTCGGATCCGGCGGAGGCTCGCCGGGGATCCCACTCGCGCTCGCGCTCCCGGAGCGCGAGGTGACGCTGCTCGAGGCGTCCCGCCGCAAGTGCGACTTCCTCGAGCGCTGGGCGCCCGCGAACGCGCGCGTCGTGTGGGGCCGTGCCGAGGATCAGGAGCCGGACGCGTACGGCGTCGCGCTCGAGAAGGCGCTCGCGCAGCCACCTGTCGCGGCCGAGCTGTGCCTGACGCTTGTCCGCCCGGGAGGTGCAGCCGTGCTGTGGCTCGGCCCGAGCGCGGACCTCTCGGTCGTGACGCGCGTCTCGTCGCTGCTCGGCGGCGACGTGCCCGAAGAACGCGACGGCCTCGTCGTCATCCGCAAGCTCGCCCCCACGCCCGCAGGTTTCCCGCGGCGCGCCGGCATGCCGAAGAAGCGCCCGCTCGGCTAGCGCAGCCGCCGCAGGTGCGCGATCGCAGCCTTCAGAAGAAGGATGGCGGTCGGCTCGCGCACCGTGCTCGAGACGACGACGCCCTGCACGAGGACGTTGCCGTCGACCGCCGCCGCGTCGGTGATGCGCTTCCCGTTCAGCGTGCCCGTCAGGACGAGACTCGTCCTGATGCCCGGGACGACGTCGAGCACCTTCACGCCGTTGCCGACGGCCGGGTTGTCGAGGTCGCCGACCGCATCGGCGTGGTTCGTGAATACGACCCACGCGAATGCGTCCTCCACATCGGGGCCTTTGAGCGCGACGTCGACGAGCCCGACGGCGTGGTACTTGCGGCCGTTCGCGCTCACCGGCTGCTTCTCCGACCGCGGATGGGAGAACCCGATCGGCAGCTCCGAGCCCGCGATCGGCCTCTTCAGGAGCTTCGTGAGCAGCGCCTGTGGCGTCGTTCCGGCAACCACCGTCGCACTCAGCAGAAGGGCCGGCCTGAGCATGTCGGCTCAATCTTCCCTGTCCGGCCTTGAAGCAACAATGGAGCCTCGATGGCCAGGATCTACGCACTCGCGAATCAGAAGGGCGGCGTCGGCAAGACGACGACGGCCATCAACCTCGCGGCCTGCCTTGCCGAGGCCGGCGAGCGAGCGCTCGTCATCGATCTCGACCCGCAGGCGAATGCCACGTCGGGGCTCGGGATGCGTGCGAACGGGACGTCGAGCTACGACCTCCTCGACGGCGCCTCGATCTCCGAGCTGGCGAAGCACACGGCCTTCGCGAATCTCGATCTCGTTCCGTCGAAGCCCGACCTCGCCGGCGCGGTCGTCGAGCTCGCGGCCCGTGAGGACGGCGAGCGGTATCTCGCGCAGGCGCTCGCGTCCGGCACCTCGCAGTACGACTTCGTGTTCGTCGACTGTCCGCCGGCGCTCGGTCCGCTGACCGTCAACGCACTCGCGGCGGCCGACCGCGTCCTCGTCCCGGTGCAGGCCGAGTACTACGCGCTCGAAGGACTCACGCAGCTCATGCAGTCGATCGAGCTCATCCGGCGCCGGCTGAACCCGGGCCTCGGGATCGGCGGCGTGCTCATGACGATGGTGGATGCGCGCACGCGGCTCGCGCAGGACGTCGAGGCGGAGGTGCGCCGTCACTTCGGCGCGCTCGTGTTTCGTACCTCGGTCCCGCGCTCGGTGCGCCTCGCCGAGGCGCCGAGCCACGGGCTGCCGGCGATCGCCTACGACCGCCGCTCCGCCGGAGCGGACGCATACTGGAAGGTGGCGATGGAGCTTGTCGAGCGCCGCTAACCGCAGAGGCCTCGGTCGCGGCCTCGAGCTCTTGCTGGGCGGCGTCGAGCCGACCGGCACCGAGCTGCTCGAGCTTCCCATCGACGTCATCCACGCGAATCCGCGTCAGCCGCGCAAGCGCTTCGACGGCGAAGCGGGCTCCGGGCTTGCCGAGTCGATCCGTTCGCAGGGCGTCATCCAGCCGCTGCTCGTGCGGCCGCGCACCGCGGGCGGATACGAGATCGTCGCCGGCGAACGGCGTTGGCGCGCCGCGCGCGAGGCCGGACGACAAACCGTGCCCGCCGTCGTGCGTGAGTCGGACGACCGCGACACGCTCCTCCTCGGCCTCGTCGAGAACGTTGCGCGCGAGCAGCTGACCGCGGTCGAGGAGGCGCGCGCCTACGCGGTGCTCATCGACGAGTTCGGCCTCTCGCTCGGCGACGTCGCCGAGCGTGTCGGCCGCTCGAAGCCGTCGGTCTCGAACCGCATCCGCCTGCTCGAGCTTCCGGACGACGTCCTCGGGATGGTCGAGCGCGGCCAGATCAGCGAGGGCCACGCACGCGCCGTTCTCGCCGTGCCCGATCACGAGGGCAGGCGTCGGCTCGCGCGCGAGATCGTGCAGAAGGGCCTCTCGGTCCGAGTCGCGGAGCAGCGCGCGAAGTGGGCCGGCGCGAAGCAGAAGCCGCGCGTTCGTGCGACGCCGGTCGATCCCGCGCTGGCGTCGCGCGTGCGCGACGCGTTGCAGCGAGTTACGGGCTTCCACGTGAGAGTGACGAGCAACCGCGTCGAGATCGCGTTCGCCGATGAGCACGAGCTCGCGGAGATCGCGGAGGCGCTTGAGCGCATGTAACGTCGGAGCGTGTCCGCAGGCGACGCGCTCATCCACGCACGCGGTCTGACGAAGCGCTTCGCCGGCCTCACGGCCGTGGACGGCATCGACTTCGGCGTGCGCCAGGGCGAGGCCTTCGGTTTCCTCGGTCCGAACGGCGCGGGGAAGAGCTCGACGATGCGGATGATCGGCTGTGTCTCGCCGATCAGCGGCGGGACGCTGCGTGTGCTCGACATGGATCCCGCTGTCGACGGCGCGCGCATCCGCGCGCGCCTCGGTGTCGTCCCGCAGCTCGACAACCTCGATAACGAGTTGACCGTGCGCGAGAACATCATCATCTACGGCCGCTACTTCGGGCTCTCGCGCCGAGAGCTCCGCATCCGCGCCGAGGAGCTGCTCGACTTCGTGCAGCTGTCCGAGCGCGCGAACGATCCCGTCGAGCCGCTCTCCGGCGGCATGAAGCGCCGGCTGACGATCGCGCGGTCGCTCGTGAACAACCCGGAGCTGCTGCTGCTCGACGAGCCGACGACCGGGCTCGATCCGCAGGCGCGTCACGTCGTGTGGGACAGGCTCTTCCGCCTCAAGCAGCAGGGCGTGACGCTCGTGCTGACGACGCACTACATGGACGAGGCGGAGCAGCTGTGTGACCGGCTCGTGATCATGGATCAGGGGAAGATCGCGGAAGAGGGATCGCCGCCCGAGCTGATCCGCCGGTTGTCCACGCGTGAAGTGGTGGAGCTGCGCTTCCCGGGCGAGGCGCCCGAGATCGGGCCCGAGGTGTTCGACGGCAAGGTCGCGCGCGTGGAGGTGCTTCCGGATCGCATCCTCCTCTACACCGACGACGGCGATGCGCTCGTTCCCGTTGCGCACGAGCGCCTGCAGCCGCAGAGCGTGCTCGTGCGCCGCTCGACGCTCGAGGACGTCTTTCTCCGGCTGACCGGCCGCACACTGGTGGACTGATGACGGGCGCGCTCCGGGCGTACGAGCACTGGGTGGTGTCGTACAGGCGGTTGTGGCGCGCGAGCGTCGTCTCGAGCATCCTCAACCCGATCCTCTACCTGACCGCGCTCGGCATCGGTCTCGGGAAGCTCGTGAACCACGGCGCGCATCCGTTGGGCGTGTCCTACGTGACGTACGTCGCCCCGGGGATGCTCGTCGCCGCCGGGATGAACATCGCGGCGTTCGAGAGCACGTGGCCGGTCATGGCGGCGATCCGCTGGACGCGCGTGTACCACGCGATGCTGTCCGCGCCGCTGCGCGTGCGCGACATCATGGTCGGGCACCAGTTGTACTTCGCCTCGCGCGTCGCGACCTCGACGGGCGTCTACCTCTTGGCGTTGGCGGCGTTCGGCACGCTGCACTCGCCGTACGCCGTGTTCGCGTGGCCGGTCGCGATTCTCGTCGGCGCCGCATTCAGCGCGCCGCTCGCCGCATACGCGGCGTGGGCGCCGAAGGACAGCTACATGGCCGCGATCTTCCGCTTCGGCATCGTCCCGCTGTTCCTCTTCTCGGGGACGTTCTTCCCGGTGACGCGCCTGCCGGAGGGACTGCGCCAGCTCGCGTACGCGACGCCGTTGTGGCACGGCGTCGATCTTGCGCGTCACCTGACGCTCGGCACGGTCACCTGGGGAATGGCGCTGGTGCACGTTGCGTATCTCGTCGTGTTCGCGGCCGTCGGGCTGTGGCTCGCGGAGCGGACCTACTCGCGGAAGCTCGTGCGATGACGACGTTCGCGGGCACGCGCGCGCATCTTCTCTTCGAGCGGAACCTCATGGTGTACCGCCGCTCGTGGCTGATCATCTTCAGCGGCCTCTTCGAGCCGCTCTTCTACCTCGCGTCTCTCGGCTTCGGGCTCGGCCACTTCGTCGGACGCGTGAACGGCGTGTCGTACGCGAGCTACATCGCGCCGGCGCTGCTCGCGTCGTCGGCGATGAACGGCGCCATCTACGACGCGACGACGAACGTCTTCTGGAAGCTGCGCTACGCGAAGGTGTACGACGCAGTGCTCGCAACGCCGCTCGGCCCGACCGACGTCGCGCTGGGCGAGACGTCGTGGGCGCAGTTCCGCGGGCTCCTGTACGCAGCGGGCTTCGTCGTCACTGCGGCGTCGCTCGGCCTCATCCATTCGTGGTGGGGCCTGCTGGCGCTTCCGGCCGCGGTCATCGTCGGCTTCGGCTTCGCCGGCATGGGGATCGGCGCGTCGACGTTCATCCGCAGCTGGCAGGACTTCGACCTGGTGCAGCTCGTACAGCTGCCGATGTTCCTCTTCAGCGCGACGTTCTATCCGTTGAGCGTCTATCCGACGGCGACCCAGTGGGTCGTGCGCTTCTCGCCGCTCTACAACGCTATCGTGCTCGTCCGCTCGTTCACGCTCGGCACGGTCGGGCCGACGGGCCTCCTCAACGCGGCGTATCTCATCGTGCTCGGCTCGCTCGGCATCTGGATCGCGCGCCGGCGCATGGCCGGGCTCCTCCTCACCTAGTGACTGTGGAGAGTGCGGGATGGGCGATCGTGGACTCGAACCACGGACCTCCGCCTTATCAGAGCGGCGCTCTAACCAACTGAGCTAATCGCCCGCGAGCGGCCTGCAGTGTAGCGCGGCTCAGTGGACCCGTTGGGTGCGGCGGAGGTACTCCTCCACCGCGAGCAGGAACGTCCGGTCGGAGGCGATCTCGAGCAGCTGGCTCTTGGTCTCCTCGTCGAGCCCCCGCTCGTGCGCGAGCGCGTTCAGGAAGGTCGGCAGCGACCCGCTGGTGGAAAGGGCGGACATCCGTAGGAAGATCCGCCGCGTCTCGGCATCCTGCGAGATCGCCTCGAATGCCTCGATGTCCTCGAGCCAATGCGCAAGCATTGCGGCCTGAACGACCCGGGTGGCCCAGTGGATACGGGTTTCGGCGCGGAGCCCTGAGCTATATTCGGTCCGAGGTCGGGGATGCAGGAGATGCACATCTACGGCGTCAGCTTCGACTTGGTCGGCAAGCAGCCGATCGTCCTGTTGAAGACCGCCGACGGGAACAAGTTCCTCCCGATCTGGATCGGGCATCCCGAGGCGGCGGCGATTCTCATGAAGCTGCAGAGCCAGGCGCCGCCCCGGCCGATGACGCATGACCTCCTGAGCGACATGCTCGAGCAGCTCGGCGCGCAGATCGTCCGCATCACTGTCACGGAGCTGCGGGAGAACACGTTCTACGCACAGATCACGCTGCAGCAGGACGGCGGCGAGATCGAGATCGACTCCAGGCCGTCCGACGCGATCGCGCTCGCGATTCGCGCCGAGGCGCCGATCTTCGCCGCCGACCGCGTCATCGAGGAGTCGGCGATCGAGTTCGAGGGCGAGGAGATCGACCAGGACCGCCTCGACGAAGAGGTCGCGAAGTTCCGCAACTTCCTCGACGAGGTGACGCCCGAGGACTTCGTCGTCGAGGACGAGGAAGACTAAGTCAGCACGGCGGCCGCGAGCGCGACGCCGTTGAAGAGCGCGTGCACGACCATGCCGGGGTAGACGCTGTCGGTGCGGCTGCGCAGCCACGCGAGCGCGATGCCGAACGGGACGAGCACGAGCAGCGCCTCGACGAGGCCGTGCGCGAGGCCGAAGGTGACGCCGACGAGCACGATCGACGGCCATTGGCCGAGGAATGCGAGCAGCGACTGCCCGACGCCGCGGAACGTCAGCTCCTCGACGAAGGGCGCGACGACGGCGAAGAGCACGACATTCGCGGCGAACGCACCGGCGTGCGCAGGCTCCCAGTGCGTCGGCGCCAGCCCCTGCTCCTTCCCTGGGCTCTCGGGCAGCGGGATCACGGAGACGATCGCCTCGATGACGTAGATGGCGACGATCGCGGTGACGGCGAGCCTCACCGCGCGCGCGATCGACGCGGGCCGGCGGAGCGCGAGCAGCTCCCAGCGCCCCGACGAGATCCAGAGGACGGCGCCGAGCCAGACGAGATAGACGATCAGGCCGCCCGCGAAGGCGGAGTACATGTAGACGTCGTTGCCGGAGCTGTGCCCGCCGGAGAAGCGCCCGGCGTAGTTGATGGCCGCGAGGAAGGCGACGAGCGTGGTCCAACCGGCGAGACGTGCGCGATCCACGCTCGGATCCTAGGGTGTAGTGCATGAGGCACTTCAGTCCGGAGGAGGCGAACGTCGAGCTCGAGCAGGTCAGGCCGCTCGTGGAGGAGATGGTCGAGCGCCGGCGGGCGCACGTCGCCGCGCTCGAGCAGCAGGAGTCGCTCGAAGGTCGGATCCGCGGCAACGGCGGCGGCATCCCGCCCGCCGTGTTGGCCGACGCGACGGCGGCCGTCGAGCGTGAAGCGCGCGAGCTCGCTCGTACGGTCGACGCGATCGCCGAGCACGGCGCCGAGGTGAAGGACATCGACGAGGGGCTCATCGACTTTCCCGCCCTCCATCACGGCGAGACGGTGCTTCTGTGCTGGAGGCTCGGCGAGGACGAGATTCGCTACTGGCACCGCATCGAGGACGGCTTCGCCGGTCGCCGGCCGGTGGAAGAGTTGGACGGGCCCGCGTCGAAGTAGGAAGACCGCATGCCGTTCTGGCACCGCATCGCCATCGCAGCAGCTGTCTTTGCCGCCGTCTGGCTCGTCGAGCGCGGCGTCGGGTGGTGGCTGTCCCGTAAGACGCTCCCGCCGGAGGCGATGACCCGCTATCGCGTCTTGCGACGTGCTGTCAGCACGGCCATCCTCGTCATCGGCTTCTTCTCCGCGCTGCTCGTCATCCCGGAGGTGCGCGCCGTCGCCGGCGGCCTCCTCGCGTCGTCGGCGGTCCTCGCGCTCATCATCGGCTTCGCGGCGCAGCGCACGCTGGCGAACTTCGTCGCAGGCATCCTCATCGCTCTGACGCAGCCGGTCCGTCTCGGCGACCGAGTCAGCTATGCAGGCGTCGACGGCGTCGTCGAGGACATCGGCGTCACGTATACGTTCATTCGCACGGTAGACGGATCGCGCCTCGTCGTGCCGAACGACAAGCTCGCATCCGACACGATCGTCAACTCGTCCATCCGCAACCGTGAGACGTTCGCGGAGATCACGGTGCAGCTGCCGCTCACGTGCGATCTCGGCGCCGTGGTCGACGCGCTGCGTGACGAGGTCTCCTCGGAGCGCAGTCCCGAGGTCGTCGTCACCGGACTCGACGGCAATGCCACCGTCACGGTACGCGCGGCTGCTCCCGACGCAGTCGCCGCGCTTCGGCTCGAGAGTGACCTCCGCCTGCGCGCGCACGCGAGGCTGCGCGCGCTCGGCGTCTTCGCATGAGCGCATACCGTCGGCGCAAGCGGCGCCAGAGCCTACGGAAGCAACGTCGCCGCAAGAAGCTGATCGTGGTCGGCCTCGTCTTCGCGCCGTTCGTGCTCATCGCGGCGACGCTCGGCGGCGAGGCTGCGTTCAGCTCGAGCTGCAATCTCAGCACGCTGCGCCCGGTCGCGGTCGGGCAGAACTCGGCCGTGTACGCCGCGGACGGCTCCGAGCTCGGCGTCATCCCGGCTGACCGCAACCGCACACCGGTGTCCTGGGGCCAGATGAGCGCGTGGATCCCGAAAGCGACCGTCGCGATCGAGGACAGGCGCTTCTACCAGCACGGCGGCATCGATCCGATCGGCATCGCGCGTGCCGTCGTCGCAGACGTCCGCGCCGGCAAGATCGTGGAGGGCGGTTCGACGATCACGCAGGAGCTCGTGCGCAACCTCTACCTCTCGCGCCAGCAAACGCTCACGCGCAAGCTGACGGAGGCGTGTCTCGCGATCAAGCTCGGACACCGCTGGTCGAAGCAGCACATCCTCACGGCCTACCTCAACCAGATCTACTACGGCAACCACGCGTACGGGATCGAGGCGGCTGCGGAGACGTACTTCTCCGAGCAGGCGCGATCGTTGACGCTCGACCAGGCGGCGATGCTCGCGGGATTGCCGCAGGCGCCCTCGATCTACGACCCGTTCGTGCGTCCCGACGATGCGCTCGCCCGCCGCGACGAGGTCTTGCACGCGATGCTCGTCAGCAACGACATCACGATGGCGCAATATGACGCTGCGCGCGCGGACCGGAACCTCCATCTCAATCCCGGCACGCGCTACTCGTCGATCCACGAGCCGTACTTCTTCGGATATGTCGAGGATCTGCTGCAGCAAGCGTACGGGACGAACACCGTGCGCGAAGGCGGGCTCAAGGTGTACACGACGATCCGTCCGGGATTGCAGCGCGCCGCAACCGCCGCTGTGACGCACGTTCTCGACCGGCCGACCGATCCCGCCGCGGCGATCGTCTCCATCGATCCGAGCAGCGGCGCGATTCGCGCCATGACGGCGGTCACTCCCGGCAAGACCGGCAACCAGTTCAACTTCGTGACGAGCGCGGCGCGGCAGCCGGGGTCGACGTTCAAGACGATCGCGCTCACGACCGCCGTCGCCGAGGGGCTCGATCCGTTCCACACGTCGTACCTCTCGGCGCCGTTCTACTACGCCCCGTTGAAGTGGAACGTGCAGACGTACGAGCACACGTATGCGGGCGTCGAGTCGCTTGCGAGCGCGACCATTCAGTCCGACAACACGGTGTACGCGCGCCTCGCGCTCGACGTCGGCGCACAGAACATCGTCGACATGGCGCGCAAGCTCGGCATCCGCACGTCGGCGCTCACACCCGATCCGGCCATCGCGCTCGGCGCGGAGAGCGTGACGCCGCTCGAGGAGGCGAGCGCCTACGCGACGCTCGCGGCCGGCGGCGTGTACTCGAAGCCGATGGCGATCACGAAGGTCGTGCTTCCCGACGGCAAGCCCGACACGAGCATGGGCTGGGGCAAGCCCCAGCGCCAGCGCGTCATCCCCGACTGGGTGGCGAGCACGGTCACCCAGGTGCTGATCCAGAACATGCTCTATGGCACCGGTCGCGGC
>DASYFU010000338.1:0-1881 GCA_036498225.1 Gaiellaceae bacterium
CGTCGGGACGGTGAGTGTCTCCGGTGGTGGCGAGGCGGTGGCGAGCTCGCGATAGATCGAGACGACGGCGTCCTGCGACGTCCGCCGGCGGAAGCGGCCGTCGGGAAGGACGTCGTGGTAGAGCGGGAAGTCCGCGAGCGCGCGCGCGACGTCGATCTCGCCTGCGTCGTGCCGGCTTTCGATGTTCGCCTCCGCCGAGTCGTAGACCTGATCCTCCCGCTCGACCTCGGCCATGAACTCGGCCACGTGCGGGAGGATGTCGATCGCCGGGTCGAGCAGCGCTGCACGCCGGATGCGTTGCGGATGGCGCCCGGCGAGCTCGAGGATGAGACGTCCGCCGAACGAGTGGCCGACCCAGTCCGGCTGGTCGAGGCCGAGCGCGTCGATCGTCTCGACGAGGTCGGCGACGTGCGTCTCGAACGTCCACGGCGGCTCCCACCCCGAGCGCCCGTGCCCGCGCAGGTCGAGTGCGACGACATGGAAGTGCTCCGCCCACCGCTCCTCGGCGAGCTGCATGAAGCGCTCTCCGTGTGCGGTCACGCCGTGCAGGCAGACGACGGCCGGCGCGTCCGGGTCACCCCACTCGTACACGTGCAGACGCATTTACTTGACGGTAACTGCTACCGGTCGGCTCGATCCAGCTCCTGCGGCGGACGGCCGGTAGCAGCTACCCGAACGAAAGCGTCACGACTCTGCCACGCCGCGGTACTACGTACGCAAACGTCAGTGTCACGACTTCTCGCCGGAGCCGCTCGGACGGTAGTACTTGCGGCCCTTGAGCTCGTCCGGGAGGTAGTCGACGTCGAAGCCGCTCGGGTCGGAGTGCGGATAGACGTAGCCCTCGCCGTGGCCGAGCTTCCTCCCGTACCAGCTTCCGTCGCGCAGCGACTTCGGCGGCTTCACGGTTCCGTGCTCGCGCACATCCGCGGTCGCCTCGTTGATCGCGACGTAGCTCGCATTCGACTTCGGCGCGAGCGCCAGGTAGATGACGGCCTGCGCGAGATTCAGCCGCGCCTCGGGGAGCCCGACGTGCTCCACCGCCTGCGCAGCGGCGACGGCGACGACGAGCGCCTGCGGGTCCGCGTTCCCGATGTCCTCGGACGCGAGCACGATCATCCGCCGCGCGATGAAGCGCGCATCCTCGCCGCCCTCGAGCATCGCCGCGAGATAGAAGACGGCCGCATCGGGATCGGACCCGCGCATCGACTTGATGAACGCCGACGTGAAGTCGTAGTGCGCATCCGACGCCTTGTCGTAGACGACGGGACGCTTGCGCGCCGCGTCCTCGACGTTCTCCTCGGTGACCGGCCCGAGCGCGGTCTCGCTCGCGAGCTCGACGATGTTCAGCGCGCTCCGCGCATCGCCGCCGGCGCGGCGTGCGATCAACGCGACGACGTCGTCCGCGGCCTCGGCGCCGACCTCCGCCAGTCCGCGCCGGACGACGACCCCCATCTCCTCGTCCGACAGCGTCTCGAGCTCGTAGATCTGGACGCGCGAGATGAGCGCGGAGTTCACCTCGTAGTACGGGTTCTCCGTCGTCGCCCCGATCAGCGTCAGGAGACCGTCCTCGACCGCGGGCAGGAGCGCGTCCTGCTGCGCCTTGTTGAAGCGGTGGATCTCGTCGAGGAAAAGGATCGTCCGCTTGCCGCTCGTTCCCAACCGTTCACGCGCGCGCGCGAGGACCTCGCGAACGTCCTTGACCGTCGCGGACACGGCCGACAGCTCCTCGAACGCGGCGCCCGTCGACGCGGCGACGATGCGCGCGAGCGTCGTCTTCCCGGACCCCGGCGGTCCGTAGAAGATCGACGACCGGACGCGGTCCTCCGCGATCGCGCGCCTGAGCGCCGATCCTTCGCCGAGCACGTGCTTCTGCCCGACCAG
>DASYFU010000339.1:0-9959 GCA_036498225.1 Gaiellaceae bacterium
TCATCCGCGGCCGGAGCGGAAGGTCGATTTCGCCGTCGGCGGCGACGACGAGCTCGACACCGGCGTGCGCGGCGCGATCCTCATACGAGCGCGCCACCTCCTCGATGATCGGCAGGGCCACCGTCCGTCCGAGCGAGACGACCTCGCGGCCGGTCTCGAGCTCGCCGAGGAACAGGACGTCGTCGATGAGCTCGCCCGCCTGCTGGATCTCCTGCCGCGCCTGGTCGACCAGGTCGTCGACGTGGGCACCCGGGAGACTGGTGCTCTCGAGCAGCACGAGCAGCCGGGCGAGCGGGGTGCGCAGCTCGTGGGAGACCGCCGCGGTGAAGCCGGCCCGGAGCTCCTGGTAGGCGGACAGCTCGGGCAGCGCGGCGACGAAGAGGACGAGCGGCGGGGAGTCGACCAGGAGGGCCTCCTCGGCCACGCGCCGACCCGGTGTCCCGTCCCCGAGGGCCTCCACGCCCGCCCGGCTGGCGGCCACGAGCCGCCGTTCGCTGTCGAGGACGATGACCGCTTCGTCCAGGTTCGCCACGAGCGCCCGGGCGCGTTCGGCGTCCTCGTTCACCACCCCTTCACCAGTCCGTCACCCTTCGGCGACCCGTGGGACGCAGCCATGTCTCGATAATGATGCCGATGCCCAAGGTCCTCATCGTCGAAGACGACGAGGTGATCGCCCAGGGGATGGCTCGCCACCTCGGCGCCGCCGGCTTCGACGCCGTCTGGGTCGCCAACGGCGAGCAGGGTCTCGCCCGCCTCCGCTACGAGCAGCCGGACGCCTGCGTCCTCGATCTCATGCTCCCGGGGCTCGACGGGTGGAAGCTGATCGAGACCGTCCGCGCCGAAGGCATCTCGACGCCCGTCGTCGTCGTTTCCGCCCGCGGGACCGAGCACGACCGCGTGCACGCGCTCGAAATCGGCGCCGATGACTACCTCGTGAAGCCGTTCTCGATGAAGGAGCTCGTCGCGCGCGTACGCGCGGCAGCCCGCCGGGGCATCCGCCGCGAGGAGACGCCGCGCGGCGAGCCGATCGAGATCGAGGAGCTGCGCGTTGACCCGCGCGAGGTGCAGGCCTTCGTCGACGGCAAGAGCGCCGAGCTGACGCCGACGGAGTTCCGGCTGCTGTACCAGCTCGCGCTCGAACAGGGACGCGTCGCGACACGCGACGAGCTGCTGCAGAAGCTGTGGGGTCGCCGCGAGTCGCACCGCGACCGGACGGTGGACGTCTTCGTGCGCCGCCTGCGGGAGAAGATCGACCAGCCCGCGTCCCGTCACACCTTCATCCAGACGCGCTACGGCGTCGGCTACAAGCTCGAAGCCGTACCCAAGTAGTCACCCGAGCTTCACCAGAGCGACCCCCATGTCGCGCGGAATCGGCCGCACCATCGGCGGCATGCGGTTCGTCGTCATCGCGCACCGGTGCACGGAAACGAACGAGGCGCTCGCCGGGGCCGCCGAGTCGGTGGGCTTCGCCGCAGCCGTGCTGCCCCCGCGCGACGCGCTTCGAATCCTCGAGCCGGGAGACGTCGCGCTGGGGCGGCTCGACGTGCGTGAAGGACTCGACGGGGTCGAGAGCGGCTCGCTCGAGCTCGAGCGACTCGTCGCGTCGGGCGTCGAGGTGCTCAACCGCCCGAGCACGCTCGTCGCCGCGCACGACAAGCTGCTGACGGCGCGCGCGCTCCGGCTCGCGGGGCTGCCGCACCCGCACACATGGTTGATCGCCGAGGGAATGCCGACGCCCGCGCCCGAGCTGCCGCTCGTGTTGAAACCGCGCTTCGGCAGCTGGGGACGCGACGTCGTGCTCTGCCGCACGGCCGCGGAGCTCGACGCGGCGCTCGAGCATGCCTCGTTCCGCGGCTGGTTCCGCGAGCACGGCGCGCTCGCCCAGGAGCTCGTGCCGCCCCTCGGCTGGGATCTCCGCGTCGTCGTCGCCGCCGGGCGCGTCGTTGGCGCGGCCCGTCGCGTCGCGGCGCCGGGCGAGTGGCGCACGAACGTCTCGCTCGGCGGACGGAGCGAGCCGATCGCTCCGCCGGCGCTCGCGCGCACGCTCGCGCTCGCGGCGGCAGCCGCCGTGCGCGGCGATCTCGTCGGCGTCGACCTCCTGCCCACCCACAACGGCTTCGTCGTCTCCGAGCTGAACGGCGCGGTCGACTTCCGCCCGTATTACGCCCTCGACGTCGAGGACGTCTACGTCGAAGCGGTGCTCGAGCTTCTCCGCCTCGCGCGCGACCGCCGCGCAACCGAGCTCGTACCCGCCTAGTCGAAGGGCACCGGCTTCAAGCCGGTGACGACGCCGCGACGGCCGTCGGACTCGAACACGACGTCGACGGTCTCGTGCGGCCGATACGAGCCGGCGATGCCGAGCCACATCGACAGCCACCGCCAGAAACCGAGGCGGCCCTCCTGCGCGACCGGGCGGGGGAACACGAGCGACCGGCCGATCACCTCGTAATCGACGCCACGATCCTGCCGGACCCCGTTGACGAACACCTCGAAGGCGGCGGGGACCGACGGCGGCAGGTCTACACGCGTGCGCTCCGGCACCTCCATAGAATGCATGCGGTTTGCGCCGGAAGCTGACGCTCTTCGCGCTCGTCGCGTTCGCCGCGCTGCTGTCGGCGCACGTCGCCGCAGCCGCCGACGGCGGATTCTTCCCGGTGACGCCGCACTCGCCGAACGCCGCCCATACGAACACGGCGTACAACGTGATCTTCGGCTTCACGGCGGCCATCTTCGTCCTCGTCGAGGGGCTCCTGATCACGTTCGTGGTCAAGTACCGCTCGCGCACCAACAAGCGCACGGACGAGGGCGCGCAGGTGCACGGGCACACGCGCCTCGAGCTCATCTGGACGGTCGTTCCCGTCCTCATCCTCTGCGCAATCGGGATCGTCGTCTTCCTCGAGCTGCCGAACATCACGAGCGCGCCGGCAGCGTCCAATCCGCTCCGCGTGACGGTGGAGGGCCACCAGTACTACTGGCAGTTCGACTATCCGAACGGTGCGCGCACGATCAACGACCTGTACGTGCCCGTCGGTCGCGTCGTCGAGCTGAAGGTCGTCTCCGCCGACGTGATCCACAGCTGGTGGATCCCGGAGCTCGGCGGCAAGATCCAGGCGATCCCGGGCCGCACGAACCGCATCTGGTTCGAGGCGAACGATCCCGGCACGTACGTCGGCCAGTGCGCGGAGCTGTGCGGCATCTATCACGCGTCGATGGAAGCCCGCGTCGTCGCGTCGAGCAACGCGGACTACACGAAGAACGTCAGCACCGCGGTCGCGAATCTCGGGAAGGCGGAGTTCAGCGCCTGCGCGACGTGCCACGGCATGAGCGGGCAGGGCGGGTACGGCCCGAACCTCTCGAACAACCCCCTTCTCACGCAGAAGTCCGGGCTGCTGTCGATCGTGCAGAACGGACGCGGGCTGATGCCCGCGGTCGGCAATACGTGGACGAAGACGCAGCTCGACGCGCTCGCCGCGTACGTCAAGACCCACGTCTACAAGGGAGCGTCCAGTGGCGGCTAACGCAGAGGTCGCCTACCCGGTGACGTGGAAGGACGGCCGCGTGGCGAGCTGGCTCGTCACGGTCGACCACAAGCGCATCGGAATTCTGTACATCGGGACGTCGCTGTTCTTCTTCATCCTCGGCGGCATCCTCGCGGTGCTCATGCGTGCGCAGCTCGCGACGCCGAACGAGACGCTGCTCACGAAGGGCTCGTACAACGAGGTGCTGACGATGCACGGCACGACGATGATCTTCCTCGTCGTCGTCCCGATCATGGCCGGCTTCGGCAACTACCTCGTGCCGCTCATGATCGGCGCGCGTGACGTCGCCTTCCCGCGGCTGAACGCGTTGTCGTACTGGCTCTTCCTCCTGGGCGGCGTCGTCCTGTGGTCGAGCTGGTTCGCGACCGGGGGCACGGCGAAGGCGGGCTGGTGGTCGTACCCGACCCTCTCCGAGCTCCAGTTCAGCCCGGGGCACGGCCAGGACTACTGGATCCTCAGCATCCACATCCTGTCGCTGTCGTCGCTCGTCGGCGCGATCAACTTCATCGTCACGATCGTGAACATGCGCGCACGCGGGATGACGTGGATGCGAATGCCGCTCTTCATCTGGTCGATCCTGACCTACGCGATCCTGCTCGTCGTCGCGCTGCCCGCGCTGTCGGCGGCCGTGACGATGCTGCTGCTCGACCGCCGCGGGTACACGCACTTCTTCATCCCGTCCAAGGGCGGGAGCGTCGTGCTGTACCAGCACATGTTCTGGTTCTTCGGGCACCCCGAGGTGTACATCATGGTGCTGCCCGTCTTCGGGATGATCTCGGAGATCCTGCCGGTCTTCTCGCGCAAGCCGATCTTCGGCTACAAGGCGGTCGCGTTCGCGACGATCGGCATCGCGTTCCTCTCGTTGCTCGTGTGGGCGCACCACATGTTCACGACGGGGCTCGGGACCGGGCTCGACTCGTTCTTCATGATTTCGTCGATGGTGATCGCGGTGCCGACCGGCATCAAGATCTTCAACTGGGTGGCGACGACCTGGCGCGGCAACCTCATCCTCGACACGCCGATGTTGTTCGCGCTCGGCTTCGTCGCGCTGTTCACGATGGGCGGTCTCTCGGGAATCTTCCTCGCCGCGTTCCCGGTGGACTGGCAGCTGAACGACTCGTATTACGTCGTCGCGCACTTCCACTACGTGCTCTTCGGCGGATCCGCGTTCGGGTTCTTCGCGGGCCTCTACTACTGGTGGCCGAAGATGTTCGGCCGGATGCTGGACGAGCGCCTCGGGAAACTGTCCTTCTGGGTGATGTTCGTCGGCTTCAACATGACGTTCCTGCCCCAGCACATGCTCGGGCTGCTCGGGATGCCGCGCCGCGTCTACACGTACCACCACGGCGGGTTGTGGGAGGCGTACAACATGCTCTCGACCGTCGGCTCCGGAATTCTCACGCTCGGCGTCGCCGTGTTCCTCGTCAACATCTGGCGGACGCATTTCCTCCGCTTGGGGAAGCGCGCACCCAACGACCCGTGGCTCGCCGACACGCTCGAGTGGTACACGACGTCCCCGCCGCCGGCGTACAACTTCGACTCGGTGCCGTATGTGACGAGCGCGCGGCCGCTGCGCGATCTGCGGCTCAAGCTCGCGGAGGAGACATGACAGGCGTCGCGCCCGGACCGTGGCTGCGCCTGTGCGCGCTGCTGGCCGGCGCCGGCGCGATCCTCGCGGTCGTCTCCGGCGAGGCGCACCTCGGCGCCGCGCACCGCACGATCGCGGCGCTCGCCGCGCCGCCGCTCGCGGCGCTGGTCGTGTCGGCGTGGCTCTCGCACCGGCGGCTCGTGCCCGCCGTCCTCGGCGCGGCCGCGCTCTTCGCGGCCGCGGCCGCGTTCCCAGGGCGCGCGACGCACGCGGTGTTCGCCGCGCTCGCACTCGCGGCGCTCCTCGTGGTCGTCGTCCAGAGCCTGCAGGGCGAGCATGCGCCGTGGGGCGCGTGGCGCGACTACGTGACGCTGACGAAGCCGCGGATCATGAGCCTGCTGCTCGTCACCGGCTTCTGCGGAATGATCGCCGGCGCGCGCGGCTGGCCGGGCACGGAGACGGCGGTCGCGGCGACGGTCGGCCTCGCACTCGCGTGCGGCGGAGCGAGCGCGTTGAACCACGTCCTCGATCGCGACATCGACCCGCTGATGGGTGAGCGCACGAAGCGCCGTCCGGTCGCCTCGGGCCGCGTGCCGGCGAGCCGCGCGTTCGAGTTCGGACTCGCGCTCAGCGCGCTGTCGTTCGTCCTCCTCGCGAGCGCGGTCAACCTGCTCACGGCGGTGCTCGCGCTCGTCGGCAATCTCTTCTACGTCCTCGTGTACACGCGCTGGCTGAAGCGCACGACGTCCCAGAACATCGTCATCGGCGGCGCCGCCGGCGCGGTGCCACCGCTCGTCGGCTGGTCGGCGGCGACGGGCCATCTCGGTCTCGCTGCCTGGATCCTCTTCGCGATCGTGTTCGTCTGGACGCCGCCGCACTTCTGGGCGCTCGCGCTCCTGATCAAGGACAACTACGCGAACGCGAAGGTGCCGATGCTTCCGGTCGTGCGCGGCGAGCGCGAGACGGCGCGTCAGATCGTGCTGTACTCGTTCGTGCTCCTGGGCGTGACGCTCCTGCCGTGGGCGGCGGGCGGCGCCGGCCCGGTCTACGTCGCCTCGGCGCTCGGCCTCGGCGGCATCTTCGTCTGGCTGGCGGAACGTCTCCGGCGCGACACGACGCCGCGCCGCGCCGCGCTCCTGTTCCACTACTCGCTCCTGTACCTCGCGCTGCTCTTCGCCGCGCTCGCCCTCGACCTCGCCCTCTGATGGACGACGACCTCATCCGCAGGAACAACCGCTTCGGCTGGGCCCTCTTCGGCCTGTTCTGGCTTCTTTTCGCCGGCAGCTTCGGGATCGCGTTCCTGTACCTGCACTTCTCCTAAAGTCAAAGGCCGCCCGAGCCGATCTGCGGGGGGATGGCCCGCATCCGCGTCCTCGGGGCGGCGCTCGCCGCCGCACTCGCCGCAGGCATCCTCGCCTCGGCTGCTCCTGCGGTCCCGATCCCGCGGCCGACGGGCGACCACATGATCACGACGACGCACTTCGTCGTCCACTACTACACCGACCCGACTCAGGCGGACTATTCGACCGAGACGCAGGCCGGCGACGTCGCCGCCTACGCCGAGCGCGCATACGCGCTCGAGACGGGCTGGGGATTCCCGCCGCCGCTCGACGACGGCGACGGCCACATCGACATCTACCTCACCGATCTGAGCGGAATGCCCGGCGTGATCGGCTACGCCGAGCCTGACGGGCCGTTCCCGTATGCGTCTCCGGATTCCGGCGCGATCGTGCTCTCGACGCCGGACGAGATGGACGCGTTCGCGACCGGCGAAGGCCTCACGCCGCAGCAGGAGGAGCAGAAGACCATCGCGCACGAGCTCTTCCACCTCTTCCAGTACGCAACCTGGGTCCCCGCAGCCCAGAGCGACGGCTGGCTCCTCGAAGGCACCGCGCAGTGGGCCGGCTTCAGCGCGATCGGCTTCCCAGCAGGTTCGGTCGTCACGAGTGTCGGGCCACCCGACATCGCGCTGACCTGCCGCGACGACATATCCGGATTCCAGATGTGCGATCCCGACCCGTACGTCGAGGGCGGCTACTCGCGCTGGGCGTTCTTCCAGATGTTGGCGAACGAGTACGGCACATCGTTCATCCACAACGTCCTTGTGAACGGCGCCGCGGGACAAACGGCGGCGACCGCGCTTACGAACGCGATCGCGGCGAAGGGCTCCTCGCTCTCGAGCATCTTCAACGAGTATGCAATGCGCCTCATGGACGGCGACTTCGGCGTTCCCGCCCTCGCGGCCGTCCGTCCACCCGTGCAGGAGGCGATCATCGGGGGGACGAAAACCGGCCCGCTGACGACCGTCAAGATTCCGGTCAACCATCTCTCGGCGCGATACGTCACGTTCCAGCGCGGCGACGGCGACGGCTCGCATACGTGCTTCGCCGCCACGCTTTCGATCAACGTTGCGATGCCCGCAGGCACGTCGGCTCAGCCGTACTACTACTGGGACTTCGCGGCCAGCACGCCCCAGGCGCTGAGCATCAGCGGCAACAACGCGTCGATCACGGTTCCGTGGGATACCTGCGACTGGGGCAACGCGGTCGGCTGGCTCTCGATCCCGAACGCGGGCACAACGGTCGACGCAGCCGACTTCACCGTCACGAGCTCGGTCACCGTCGACCAGAACACGCCGGCGACCGCGGGGAACGCGCCGACCCCCGCATCGATCTGGGGGACGACCGTCCCGGTGCCGACGACGGACGTCGCCCCGAGCATCGACGTGTTCGGCCCGGAGCTCCTCCGGCTCTCGGCCTCCGCCCCGACGATCCAGCTCATCGTCGACTCGAGCGGCCCCGGCTCCCTCAGCGCCAGTCTCGGATCGTCCGTGCTCGGCACGGGCGCGCTCCGCGCGGGCAACAACGACCTGCGCTTCGTCGTTCCGAAGGGCATGCTCGGCTCCCTTCGCAGCTCGGCCATCGCCGCGAACGTGTTGACGCTGACGCCCGTATCGCCGGCGGGCACCACCGGTCAAGCGGTGACACGGCAGATCGTGATCGCGGCCACGCCGAAGCCGAAGCCCAAGCCGGCCAAGCACAAGAAGAAGAAGTAGAGTCGCCGCCCGTGGACGGGATCTGGCTCGCGCAACCCGACGAGCCGGCCTCCGGAACACCCGTGGCGATCAAGGATCTGCTCGACACGGCGGGCGTCGTCACGACGTACGGCTCGGCGCTCTTCGCCGCGCACGTGCCGAAGCGAAGCGCGGCCGCGGTGGTGCGGCTCGAACAGGCCGGATACGCGATCGCCGGAAAGACGAACTTGCACGAGTTCGCGTACGGCATCTCGTCGCAGAACCCGCACTACGGCACGGTGCCGAACCCGAGGTATCCAGGGCGGCTCGCGGGCGGCTCGAGCGGCGGTTCGGCCGCTGCCGTCGCGGCCGGCGACGTCGAGCTCGCGCTTGGAACGGACTCCGGCGGCTCGATCCGCATCCCATCGGCCTGGTGCGGTGTCGTCGGCTTCAAGCCGACGTACGACCTCGTCCCGGCGGACGGCTGCTTCCCGCTCGCGCCGAGCTACGACCACGTCGGGCCGATCGCGTCCACGGTCGGCGGCTGCGCGGAGCTCATGCGCGCGCTCGTCCCCGAGCTCGAGCCCATCGACCTCGACTCGCTCGGCGGCCTGCGCGTCGGCTACGCGTGGGTGGAGCACGCCGACCCGCTCGTCCGAGAGCGCGTCGAGGAGGCGCTCGCGCTCTTCCCCCGACGCGAGGCGATCGACCTGCCGCTGCCCGATCCCGCCGAGTATCGGCTGTTCATGCGCGAGGTAGCCGACGTGCACCGCGGGCTCTTCCCCGAGCGAGCGGACGAGTACGGGGAGAACGTTCGCGGCAAGATCGAGCGCTGCATGCAGGTGACCGACGAGCAGGTCGAGATCGCCCGTCGGCTTCGCACCGCCTACCGCGACCGCTGCGACGAGATGACCCAGGCCATCGACCTGCTCGTGACGCCGACGGTCCCGTTCGTGGCGCCGCCCGACGACGTCGACGAGCTCACGATCCGCGAGCGCGGAATCTCCCTGACCTTCCCGTTCGACTCCCTCGGCTGGCCGGCGCTCGCGCTGCCGTGCGGCCCTGCCGAGGAGGGGCTCCCCGCCTCCATCCAGCTCGCCGGGCCCCCCGGAGCCGATCCGCTCGTCCTCGCCGCCGGCGAGCTGCTCGCATCCCTCATCTGAGGGACAGGCGCGGCTCCACGCCTGCCGACACACGTGGAAGACGATGCGCACCGCCCGCCTCCTCATGCTGCTCGCCGTGATGCTGACGCTCGCCGTCGGCGCAGGGTCCGCCCGGTCCGCCGACAGCGCGCCGACCGGCCTGCACGGCTTCCTCCTCCGCGCTGACGAGCCGCTGAAGACGAGCTTCTCGCGGACACCCTCGTTCGCCTGGGACCCGGTGCCGGGTGCGCTCCACTACGAATTCCAGCTTTCGCTCAGCGACTCGTTCCACGACAACTCGGTGATCTACGCGAACGATGCCGACCCGACGCCGGTCGACGCTCCTCCGCTCACCCTTCCGTGGATCACCGGCTCCCCGCACTCGCTCTATGCCCGCGTGCGCGCGATCACGCCGAACGGCGCGACGCCGTGGAGCGCGAACTTCGGTTTCGACATGGTGCCTCCCCCGCCGCCGACGCCGCTCTCGAGCTATCCGGGGCTTCTCCGCTGGACCCCTGTCGAAGGCGCGCTCGGCTACCAGGTCTGGCTCGTCGACGCGCACAAGATGGAAGTGTCGACCACCAACACGCTCGACGAGCGCGACTTCTACACGTTCCACCAAAGCGCGAAGTGGACGGGGTCGGTGCGGTGGAGGATCCGTGTGCTCCGCATGGAGG
>DASYFU010000340.1:0-1757 GCA_036498225.1 Gaiellaceae bacterium
TCGACGCTCGAGCACGTAGGCCGGGACAACGATGTCTACGCCGTCGACGCCGCGCGCGAGGATGAGGGCGACGAGGCCGCGCTGCGCGAGCTCCGTCGCGTCCTCGCGCGCGACGGCCGCGTGCTCGTCAGCGTCCCCACCGGCGTCCCGGACGACCAGGGCTGGCAGCGTCAGCGGACGCCGGACGATTGGGTCGGGGTGTTCGAAGGCGCGGGCTTCCTGGTCTACGAGGACGAGCTCTACGTCCGTCGCCCGGACGGCTGGCGGGCGGGAAGCCTCGAGGAGGCGCGGGCCGCGCAGTACGGTGTGGGCGGTCCCGGCGCGGGCGCCGTGCTGCTCGCCGAGCTCCGACCGGCCCGTGTCGCGGAGAAGCTCCGGCTCGCCGTGCGCGACGCACGCCATCGCGACGACGTCCGACGCAGCACAGCCGGTCAGTAGCATCGCCGCGATGACGACGATCCTGTTGACGGCCGCAGGTGCGCCGGGCGCTGCCGCTCTGATCCGAGGCCTGCGCGAGAACGGAGAGCGCGACGTGCGGATCGTCGGCGTCGACATGTCGGAGCGCGCGATCGGGCGGCGGCTTTGCGACGCCTTCCATGTCGTCCCGCCGGGCGCCGATCCGTCGTACCCGGACGCGCTGCTCGAGATCGTGGAACGCGAGGGAGTCGACGTGGTGCTCCCGCAGTCGTCGCACGACCTTCCGCATCTCGCGGCGGCGCGCGAGCGGTTTCCCGTGCCGGTGCTCGTCTCCGGTCCCGAGACGGTGCGGCGGTCGAACGACAAGGCGGAGACATATGCGCTGCTGCAGGAGATCGGCGTGCGCGGGCCTGAGTTCCGGCGGGTCACCGGCGCCGCCGGTGTCGAGGCTGCGGCGAGGGAGCTCGGCTACCCGGACCGGCCGGTCTGCTTCAAGCCGGTGTTCTCGTCAGGCTCGCGCGGCTTCCGCGTGCTCGACCCGACGGTCGACCGCGCGCACCAGCTGTTGTACGAGCGGCCCGGCGCGGTGGCGATGCGGCTCGAAGAGGCCGTCGAGCTGTTACCAGAGGACGGCGTCGACCTGCTCGTGATGGAGCTGGCGACGGGCGGCGAGCGCACGATCGACGGGATCGCCGACGGCAAGCGGATCGTGCTCGGCCATCCGAAGACGCGCGAGGCGATGCGCGCCGGTCTCGCGATGTTCTTCGAGACGCTCGACGACCCGGGCCTCATGGAGACCGCCGGCAAGATCGTCGAGGCCCTCGAGATCGAGTGGTTCTTCAACATCCAGCTCGTCGGCGACGTCGTGATCGAGGTCAATCCGCGGATCTCGACGATCGTCTACCAGGAGGATCTCGACCTGCCGTGGCTCGCAGTCAAGCGGGCCCTCGGCGAGATCTCCGACGACGAGCTGGCTGCGCTGCAGCCGCGCGTCCGGCCCGGCCGGGTCGCGCTTCGTTTCTTCGACCAGGTGGAATGGGACAGCTGATGGACTGGAACTCCCTCCACGACGCGCTCCAGGCGGCGTGCGACGCGCAGGCGGACGAGACGACCGCGGAGATCGCCGTGTCCGCGGCCGAGCTCGTCGTCTCGGCGGCCGGCGAGCCGCCGGACGAGCTGGCGTCGGACGCACGCGAGTGGGTCGAGACGCACGGCGTGCCCGACGACGCGCTCGTCGAGCTCGCGTGCCGCTCGATGAAGTGCCTCGCGACCCGCTCGGACGCCTGGCACGACCGGCTGGGCGACCTGCGCTACCGCCTCGGCGACGTCGCGGCCGCGTA
>DASYFU010000341.1:0-11174 GCA_036498225.1 Gaiellaceae bacterium
GCAGAACCGGCTCCGAGCCGAACGCCTTATGCGTTCGACGCGCGGCTGCTAGCTCGCCCAGCGTCACGCGCGACGCGCACTGAGGTGGAGCTCGACGCCGGCGGCGCGCAACAGCTGCGAGAACGGACAGCCTTCGTCCGCCTTCGCGAACGCGTCGCGCAGCGCGTCGTCGTCGATGCCCTCGACGTCGACGACCGCGTCGACGTACGAGGCGACGATCTGGTGCCCACGGCCTTCGACCTCGTCCATCACGATGCGGCACGCAACGTCGAGCCGTCCGGGCGGCGTGCCCGCCTGCGTCAGTTCCGACGCGAGCGACATCGTGATGCAGCCGCCGTGCGCCGCAGCAAGCAGCTCCTCGGGGCTCGTCTTCCCCTCGGGCTGTCCGATGCGCGTCGGCAGCGAGTAGCCGAGGTCCGCGAATGCGCCCGTCCCGGCGCTGATCGTGCCGGAGCCGCGGGCGACGTTCCCCTCCCAGACGAGCTGCGCGCTGCGTTCGATGCGCGGCATCAGTACTGGTACGCCGCAGTTCCGTCGAGGTAGTACGCCTCCGCCGGCGACCCTGCCGGGCGGAAGACGCCGAGCACGAGCATCTCGCCCGGCCCGTGGTTCTCGAGCGAATGCACGAGCTTCGCCGGGAGGTGGATGCACGAGCCGCGCCGGAGCGGCGCCGACTCCTCGTCGACGTGCAGCGCGCCTTCTCCGTCGAGGACGTACACGACCTCGTCGTAACGGTGGTAGTGGTCCGGCGCGCGCCCGGGCGGGATGTATCCGACGAACTGCGTCGCTGACGCGCACGGAGCGAGCAGCCGGAACATGCGTCCGGCAGTCGCCTCTCCCGCCTCCGCCTCGTCGAGCCCGATGACGGCATGGCGGCCGCTGTCTGTCGGCAACGGATCCCGGACGAGCACCGAGAGCAGCTCGAGCCCGTCCGCCTCGTCGACGCTCCAGCGAGCGCCTGCGGCCACGTAGGCCGCCGTCCCCGGTGCGAGCTCGGCGCGCTCGCCGTCGATCGTCGCGACGCCGCTTCCGTCGAGGACGTAGAGCAGCTCGTCGTCCGGCGAGGCGCCCCGCTCCTCGGCGGCGCCGTCGAAGTGCAGCAGCCGCTGGACGAATTCGGCGCAGCCGCGCTCCGGGCCGAAGAGCGATTCCTCTTGATCCGCCTGAAGCCAATAACGCATCGTTGCACCCTATAGCGGCTACAGTCGTGGCCTCGCAGGGACATCCCACAGGAGGGTTACTCGATGGTCAGAAGGTTCGGACTGATCGCGGCCGCGGCGGTTGCCGTCGTGCTCGCGATCGTCTCTGCTGCAGCCGCTCGTCCGACAGCGTCGGCGGCGGCGTCGACGGTGTCATGCTCGAAAGGCGTGACGATCGGCATGCAAGCCCCGATCACCGGCCCGGCCGGCTCGATCGGCAGCGACCAGTTGCACTGGGCGCAGTTCTACTTCACGCAGTGGAACAAGACCCACAAGCTGAAGATCCACCTGATGCAGGAGGACACGCAGCTCGACCCGTCCAAGGCATCGACGACGGCGCAGGCGCTTGCCTCGACCGCGTCGGTCATGGGCGTCATCGGGCCGGCGGGCAGCGATGAGGTACAGGCGGTCGCACCGATCTTCCGCAAGGCGGGGCTCGCCTTCGCGTCGGGATCGGCGACGCGCGTCTCCCTCACGGGCGGTGCGTGGAAGGGCTACTTCTTCCGCGACGTTCCGAACGACGGTGTCCAGGGTCCGACCGATGCGAACTACATGTTCGAGAACCTCGGCGTGACGTCCGGCTCGTCGGTGATGGTCGTGGACGACCAGGAGTCGTACTCGACCGGTCTCGCCGACATCGTCGGCCAGGCGCTGTCGGGCAAGGGTGTGAAGGTCGACCGCGAGTCGGTCAGCCAGAAGGCGACCGACTTCTCGTCGCTCATCGCCAAGGTCACCCCGAGCACGAAGGTCGTCTTCCTGCCGTTCCAGGTCGCGTCCGAAGCCCAGCTCTTCGCGCAGCAGCTCCAGGCGCAGGGCAAGACCGCGATCGCCTTCGGCAGCGACGGCACGTTCGACGCGTCGAAGTTCACGGTGAACGGGAGCTACATCTCGTTCTTCGCACCCGACGTCACGACGATCCCGGCTGACGCCTCGATCGTCGCGGCATTCCACAAGCAGTTCCCGGGGGCGACGAGCCCGTTCGGCGCTCCGAACTACGTGCTCGCGCAGATGTATGCGACCGCGATCACGAAGGCGTGCAAGGACGGCAAGACCAGCCGCGCGGAGGTCCGCAAGGACGTTCTCGCGGTGTCCCTCAAGTCGACGATCCTCGGTGGGCCGATGAGGCTCACCGCCAACGGCGACGTTGCGGGCGCCAAGTTCCACATCTTCAAGATCGAAAACGGCAAGTACGTGACGGTCGCGTAAGCCGCGCTGTTCGGGGCACGGCGCCGGCCGTGCCCCGAACGGCACCTTTTTCAGCCGATGAACTGGAACCTCTTCGTCACCGAGTTGGTTGCGGGCGTCTCGCACGGCGCTGTCTATGCGCTGATCGCGCTCGGCTACTCGATGGTGTACGGGATCCTGAAGCTCCTGAACTTCGCCCACGGCGACGTCTACATGGTGGGCTCGTTCATCGGCTACGGGATCATCGGCGTCTTCGGCGGCGCGACGAGCTTGAACGTCCCGGTGTGGGCGCTGCTCACGGTGATGATGCTCTGCGCGATGCTCGGCGGCGGCCTGCTCGGCGTGATGATCGAGCGCTTCGCCTATCGGCGCCTGCGCAACGCACCGAGGATCGCGCCGTTGATCACGGCGCTCGGCGTCTCCTTCTTCCTCGAGAACGCGGCGCAGCTCGTGCTCGGGGCGCAATACCAGAGCTACAACTCCTTCAGCTGGAAGAGCCCAATCGCGTTCTCGCACTTCACCCTGGCGACCGGCGCGGTCATCAGCTACGCCGAGGTGATCATCATCGTCGGCACCGTCGTCCTCGTCGTCGCGCTCACGCTCTTCGTGCAGCGCACGCAGCTCGGCAAGGCGATGCGAGCAGCGTCCTTCGACCGCGAGGCGGCCGCGATGATGGGCATCGACGTCGACCGCGTCATCGTCGCGACGTTCTTCATCGGCTCAGCGCTCGCCGGTGCTGCCGGCGTCTTCAACGGGATCGAGTATCAGCAGGTGTGGCCGTACATGGGCTTCACCGCCGGGCTGTACGCGTTCATCGCCGCGGTCGTCGGCGGCATCGGGAACCTTCCGGGCGCCGTGCTCGGCGGCCTCACGATCGGGCTCGCGCAGTCGTTCTCGATCGGGTACGTCTCGTCCACGTTCTCCGACGCGGTCGTGTTCGCGATTCTCATCGCGGTCATGATCGTGCGGCCGAGCGGGTTGCTCGGGAGGGCAGCGGTCTCCAAGGTATGAGCACCGACCCGACCGATCCGAACGTCCCGCGCGTCGGCGTCGACGAGTGGGTCGCGTCGCACGAGCAGCGGCGCACGCGCCGGGCCGGCGTGCTCGGCGTCGTCGAGCGCGAGCTCGAGCGCGTTCCGAGCGCGGCGTTCTATCTCGGCTTCGGCATCGTCGCCGCCTTTCTGCCGGCGGTCACGAGCAACGGCTACGTCATCGACGTCGGGCTCAACACGCTCCTGTACATGCTGCTCGCGCTCGGTCTCAACATCACCGTCGGCTACGCCGGGCTGCTCGACCTCGGGTACGTCGCGTTCTACGGCTTCGCGGCGTACGGCTACGCGATGCTCGCGTCCCCGCAGTTCGGCCTGCACTGGGACACGCTCGCCGTCATCCCGCTCGTCGTCGTCGCGACCGCGATCCTCGGCCTGCTCGTCGCGCTGCCGTCGAGACGACTCGTCGGCGACTACCTCGCGATCGTGACGCTCTTCTTCGGCGAGCTTTTCGCCACCGTCTACCAGAACGGCGAGAGCATGACCGTGTTCGGCTTCTCGCGGAAATACGACGTCACCGGCGGCCCGAACGGCATTCCGAACATCGACCAGTTCCACGTGTTCGGCGCGCGTATCGGCGCGCTCAACTACACGGCGTACTACTACGTCGCGCTCATCTTCTTCATGGTGCTGCTCTTCGCCATGTATCTCGTTGACCGTTCGCGGACTGGCCGAGCTTGGAAGTCGCTGCGCGAGGACCCGCTCGCCGCCGAGCTCATGGGTATGCCCGTGAACAGGCTGAAGCTCGTCGCGTTCGCGTGCGGCGCCGGTATCGCCGGGCTCGCCGGGACGATCTTCGCGGCTGCGAACACCGCCGTCTTCGCGTCCGAGTTCGACTTCACGAGCGGCCTCCTGATCATCGTGTACGCGATGCTGATCCTCGGCGGCGCCGGGAGTCTCGGCGGCGTCATCATCGGCGCGCTCGTCGTCAACGTCTCCCTCGAGGTGCTGCGCGACCCGGGTCACGCCACGTGGGTCTTCTACGTGCTCATCGCCGGGACGCTCGTCGCGCGGCTTCGGCCGTGGCACTGGCTCGGCGCCATCGTCGTCGGCACGGCCGCCTTCGGCTTCGCGGTGCATGCGATCGTCTCGGCCGCATGGCCGCGCGGCGTCCACGGGCAGGCGGCGGTGGGCGGCGTGCTCGGCAGCGGCCTCAGCCACTGGGTCGTGCTGCCGGCGAATCCGATGACGATCGGGAACGTCGCCTTCATCTGCCTCGTGCTCGCCGTGCTCGCGCTCACCCTGCTCCACGGTTGGATGCAGAAGGTCGCGATGATCCCGACGCTCTATCTCGCTGCGTTCGTCTGGGAGAACCGGCTCGTCGTCGAGCCGAGCGTCACGCGCCTCATCCTCGTCGGCGTCATCCTCATCGTGCTGATGAACGCGCGGCCGCAAGGGCTGCTCGGCACGTCCCGCGTGGAGATCGTCTGATGCCTGCGAAGCTGCTCGAGCTGCGCGGGATCTCCAAGAGCTTCGGCGGCCTGCAGGTGATCAGCGAGCTCGATCTGCACGTGGACGAAGGCGAGATCGTCAGCGTGATCGGGCCGAACGGCGCCGGCAAGACGACGCTCTTCAACCTCGTGACGGGTCTCTACGCTCCCGATGCGGGCGACATGCTCTTCGCGGGCGAGTCGCTCCTCGGGCTGGAGCCGCACCAGATCACGGCGCGCGGCATCGCACGCACGTTCCAGACGCTGCGCCTGTTCCTGAACATGACGGTCAAGGAGAACGTCATGGCCGCCGCGTACTCGCACACGCATGCGGGCATCCTCCGTTCCGTCCTGCGCACGCCCGGAATGCGCCGTGAGGCGCGCGAGATCGAGCGGCTCGCGGAGGAGAAGCTCTCGTTCTTCGGCCAGCGCCTCATGGGCTATCGCTGGGACCAGCCGGCGTTCAGCCTGTCCTACGCGAACCGGCGCCGCCTCGAGATCGCGCGCGCGACGGCGACCAACGCGCGCCTGTTGCTGCTCGACGAGCCTGCGGCCGGCATGAATCCCGTCGAGACGCACGAGATCGCCGAGCTCATCGGCAGGCTGCGCGAGGAAGGCGGGTACACGATCCTCGTCATCGAGCACGACATGCACGTCGTCGAGGGAATCTCCGACCGCGTCGTCGCGCTCGACCACGGCGTGAAGATCGCCGAAGGCTCGTTCGACGCCGTCGCGACCAACCCGCGCGTCGTAGAGGCGTACCTCGGGACGAAGGAGGCGGCGACGAAGTGAGCGCGCTCCTCGACGTCCAGGCGGTCGACACCTTCTACGGACCGATCCACATCCTCCAGGGGTTGACGCTGCGGATCGAGCCGGGCGAGCTCGTCTGCCTGCTCGGCGGCAACGCCTCCGGGAAGTCGACGACGCTCAAGACCGTGCTCGGCCTCGTCTCGCCGCGCAAGGGCTCCGTGATCTTCGACGGCGAGGACGTCACGCGCCGGTCGACGAGTTACCGCATCGGCAAGGGAATGGCGATCGTGCCCGAGAACCGGCGCCTCTTCGGCCCGATGAGCGTGCTCGAGAACCTGCAGATGGGCGCGTACCTGCACGGCGGCGGGACGAAGGAGGACTTCGACCGCGTGTATGAGCTCTTCCCGCTCCTGTACGAGCGGCGCGGCCAGCTGGCGGGCACGCTCTCGGGCGGCGAGCAGCAGATGGTCGCGATGGGTCGCGCGCTCATGTCGAAGCCGAAGCTGCTGCTGATGGACGAGCCGTCGATGGGCCTCGCGCCGATCCTCGTCGAGCGGAGCTTCGAGATCATCAAGCAGGTGCACGAGTCCGGCGTCGCCATGCTCGTCGTCGAGCAGAACGCGAACGTCTCGCTCTCCATCGCCGATCGCGGCTACGTCCTCTCGACCGGACGGCTCGTGCTGGAGGGGCCGGCGGCGTCGCTGCGCGAGAACGAGGACCTCCGTAAGGCATATTTGGGTCGATGACCGACGTCGTCGCAACCGTCGTCGCCACGAGGAGCTCGGCCCCGCGGCCGGTCGGCTCGAAGCTGATCGTGCGCGAGGACGGGAGCCTCGAGGGCTCCGTCTCGGGCGGGTGCGTCGAGAGCGACGTCGTCGTCACCGCGCAGGACGTGCGCGAGACGGGTGTGGCCCGGCTCGTCACGTACGGCGTCACCGACGACATGGCGACCTCGATCGGCCTGCCGTGCGGGGGCGAGATCGACGTCTTCGTCGAGCCGCTCGGCGCGACGCCGGATCGGGGCGTCGTCCTGACCGTGATCGCGGGCGAGGGCGTCGGCGACAAGCTGGACGATCCCGACCTGACGCGGGCGGCGCTCCGGCGTGGCCGGAGCCATGTGATCGAGCTCGGCGACCGGACGATCTTCGCCGACGTGTCCGCCGACCCGCCGCGCCTGTTCGTGTACGGCGCAGTCGACACCGCCGAGGCGCTCTGCGCGGCGGCGAAGCTCCTCGGCTGGCGGACGATCGTCGCGGACACACGACCGCGTTTCGCCACGGCCGAGCGGATGTCGAGCGCCGACGAGCTCCTCGTCGTGTGGCCCGACGAGGCGCTGGCCGCCGTCGCCCCCGACGCTGCCACGGCGATCGTCGTCCTCACGCACGACGACAAGTTCGACCTGCCTGCGATCGAGGGTGCGCTCGCGACCGACGCCTTCTACATCGGCTGGCTCGGTTCGCACCGCAACCAGGAGCGTCGCCGCGGGCTCCTGCGCGAGGCAGGCGTCTCCGACGACGACCTCGACCGCATCTCCGGTCCCAGCGGCCTCGACGTCGGCGCCGATTCGCCCGCCGAGACGGCGGTGTCGATCCTCGGCGAGATCCTCGCCGTCCGCGCGGCTCGGAGCGGCGGCCGCCTGCGCGAGGCGACCGCCCGCATCCACGGCGAGCCCGCCGCCGCGGGCAAAAAATAAAATCCCGCTTGCAAAGCGGTTCCAGCGGCCCATAGGATCGCCTTCGTGCTGCTGCGTGAGGTCGAGTACGTCAAGCCGTCCTCGCTCGCAGAAGCGCTGGCAGCGCTCGCGGAGAACGACGGCGCGCGGGCGCTCGCGGGCGGACAGACGATGATCAACGTCATGAAGGCGCGGGCGGCGTCGCCCGACGTCCTCGTCGACCTGAACGGGCTCGAGGATCTCAAGGGCATCGACCTCGCCGGCGACGGGACGCTCTCCATCGGGCCGATGACGACCTACACCGAGCTGGTCGAGTCGGCCGAGGCGCGTGCGCGGCCGATCCTCGGCGAGGTCAGCGCGCAGATCGCCGACGTCCAGGTTCGGAACCGCGGCACGATCGGCGGGAACCTCTGCTCGAACGACCCGACAAACCACCTCCCGCCGCTGATGGCCGCGATCGGCGCGCAATTCACGATCACCGGCCGGACCGGCGAGCGCACCGTCCCCGCGTCGGACTTCTTCCTCGGCGTCTATATGACCGCCGTCGCACAGGACGAACTGCTGACGCGGATCACGATCCCGGCCGGCAAGCGCGACGGCTTCGCGGCCGTCACGCTCGGCGTCGACGGCACGTGCATCGCGAACGCTGCGGCGAGCATGAACGGCTCGCTCCGCATCGCGCTCGGCTGCGTCGACGCCATCCCGGTCCTCATCGAGGCCGACTCGGCGGACACCGTGCGCGAGGCTGTCCGCGCCGCGCACCTCGATCCTCCGGGCGACGTACATGCGTCGAGCGAATACCGTGCCCATCTCGCCGAGGTGCTCGCCGAGCGCGCCGCGAGGCAGGCGATGCGCTGATGGACGTCTCGGTCACCGTCAACGGCACCGTCTACGAGCGCGACGTCGAGCCGCGCAAGCTGCTCATCCATTTCCTGCGCGACGACCTCGACCTGACCGGGAGCCACATCGGCTGCGACACGGGCAACTGCGGCGCCTGCTCCGTCATCTTCGACGGGCGGCTCGTCAAGAGCTGCATGCTGCTCGCCGTCCAGGCGAGCGGCAGCGAGATCGAGACGGTCGAGGGGCTCGCGGACGGTGAGACGCTGACCGAGCTGCAGCAGGCGTTCACCGACCACCACGCGCTCCAGTGCGGCTACTGCACGCCGGGAATGCTGATGAGCGCGACCGCGCTACTACGCGAGAACCCGAGTCCGAGCGACGACGAGATCCGGAAGGCGCTGCAGGGGAACATCTGCCGCTGCACCGGCTACTGGAACATCGTTGAGGCGGTCAAAGCGGTGGCGAAGTGACGACCGTCGCGCCGGAGACGGTCGAGGTCGGAAAGAGCTGGCTCGGCGAAAGCGTGCCGCGCAAGGAGGACCGCCGGCTCACGCAGGGCCAGGGCGTCTTCGTCGACGACATCAAGCGGCACGGGATGGGCTACCTGCACTTCGTCCGCTCGCCGTACGCGCACGCGCACATCACCTCCATCGACGTCTCGAAGGCGGAATCGATCAAGGGCGTCTACGGCACGCTCACCGGCGAGGAGGTCGCGGCGGCGACCGATCCGTTCTTCCAGATCGCGGGCGCGCCAGGCGGCCAGATCCAGGACTTCTCGCTCGCGCTCGGCAAGGTGCGCTACGTCGGCGAGCCCGTCGTCGCGGTCGTCGCCGATACGCGCGAGCTCGCGCGCGACGCCTCCGAGCTCGTGGAGGTCGAGTACGAGCCGCTGCCCGCGCTCGTCGACGCGCGCAAGGCGCTGTCGGGCGAGGCGCCGGTGCTGCACGAGGAAGCCGGAGCGAACCTCATGTGGGAGGGCGTCTACGAGTGGGGCGATCTCGACGCGGCGTTCGCCGAGGCGGACCGCGTCGTGAAGATCGATGAGCTCCACTTCCACCGCTTCAACTCGACGCCGCTCGAATGCGACGGCGCGCTCGTCGAGTACAACCGCGGCACGGGGCAGTGGACGATCCACACGAACAACCAGTTCCCCGGCTTCGCCGCGATCATGATGGGCCCGGCGATGCGCTGCGGCCTCGACAAGCTGCGCTTCGTCACCCAGGACATCGGCGGCGGCTTCGGCAACAAGATCACCTCGCATCCGCAGCTCGTCGTCTGCTGCCTGCTCGCCCGCAAGCTCCGTCGACCGATCCAGTGGACCGAGTGGCGCACGGACTTCCACATGTCCATGTCGCACGGCAACGAGCGCTGGTTCCAGGACACCGAGGTCGCGGTGAAGGACGACGGGACGCTGCTCGGCTTCCGCACGAAGGCGCTCGACGACGCCGGCGCGTGGCTGCGGTACGAGCCGCTCGGCGGAGTCATCTGGGCGCAGGTGACGCCCGGCATGTACCGCTGGCGGCACATTCGCGTCGACTTCACGCAGGTCGCGACGAACAAGGCGCCCGTTTCGCCGAACCGCGGCTACTCGCGCATGCAGCATCTCTGGTTCACCGAGCGCGTGATCGACATCGTCGCGAAGGAGCTCGGCCTCGACCCGGTCGATGTGCGCAAGCGGAACTACATCCGTGCCGAGGACATGCCGTACGAGACGCCGAACGGGTGCGTCTACGACTCCGGCGACTACGCGCAGATGCTCGACATCGCGCTCGACCTCATCGGCTGGGACGGGATGGACGCGCGGCGCAGCGACGCTGCCTCGCGCGGCAAGCGCCTGGGCGTCGGCATCGGCTCGACGCTCGACTCCGGCACGAACAACTTCGGCCAGTCGCGGATGATCAACCCCGAGCTGCAATTCTCGGGGAACAATGAGGTCGCGACGGTGAAGCTGGACATCTTCGGCGAGATCGTCGTCACCCTCGGCACGACGCCGCAGGGTCAGGGACACGAGACGACGGCGTCGCAGGTCGTCGCCGAGATCCTCAACTGCTCCGTGGACGACGTGCACGTGCGCGCAGGTCACGACAGCTACTGGAACTCGCACGCCGGCTTCTCCGGAACGTACGCGAGCCAGTTCGCGGTCACGGGGCTCTCGGCCGTGAAGGGCGCGACCGACATGCTCGCCGTCGAGATCAAGAAGCTGGCCGGCGCCGTCTTCGGCGGCGTGCCGCCGGAGGCGCTCGAGCTCGCGGACGGCGGTGTCCGGATCAAGGACAACCCCGAGGCGTTCCTCCCGTTCATGGCCTGCGGCGCGATCATCAACGCGAACAACGCGGGCCTGCCCGAGGACCTCGGCGTCACGCTCAACTGCCGCTACGTGTACCGGCCGCCGTTCCAGGTGCCGGACATCGAGCGCAAGTTCGGCAACCTCACGCTGACGTACGCCGCGCAGATCCACGTCGCCGTCGTCGAGGTCGATCCCGAGACCGGCTACTACGACATCGTCGACTACGCCGCTGTCGACGACTGCGGGAAGCGCATCAATCCGCAGATCGTCGAGGGACAGGTGATGGGCGCGACCGCGCAGGCACTGGGGGCGGCCGTGCACGAGACCTTCGAGTACGACGACGACGGCAACCTGCTGACGCCGAACTTCTACGACTACCACGTGCCGCACGCGCTCGACATGCCGCCGCTGCAGACCGGGTCCATCGAGAGCCCGTCCCCGTTCACCCCGCTCGGCACGAAGGGCATGGGCGAGGGCGGCGGCGCCGGCATCCACGCGGTGTGCGCGGCCATCCAGGATGCAACCGGGAGGATCGTGACCGACAGCCACAACCCGTATCAGCGCGTGTGGGAGCTCCTGCGATGAACGTGTCGGGGGAGCGCATGTTCGCGGCGCCGCGCGCGACCGTGTGGGAGGTGCTCAACGACCCCGCGTCGATGGCGAAGGTCATGCCGGGCGTCGAGACCTTCGACGTCCACGACGACAAGCGGTGGACGGCGCACGTGAAGATCCCGCTCGGTCTCGGCGGCCTGAAGATGAAGG
>DASYFU010000342.1:0-6330 GCA_036498225.1 Gaiellaceae bacterium
GAGGACGAGCTTCGAGCCGCCCTCGAACTCGAGCGCGAAGGCGGGAACCTTCGGCGCCTTGTCGCCGGCCTTCAGATACTTGAGCCGCCCCGACGTTTCTCTGGGTGCTGCTCTCGCCGCTACGCTCGATCCGGACGATGCCCGAGCCGGTCGTAGAACCCACTCCTGCCGAAGCAGAGCTCGCAGGCGGCCTGGTCGAGGGCACACCGTTGCCCGGACCGGCTGCCGCAGATGCCTGAGCTTCCGGAGATGGAGGCGTGGCGTCGTCAGCTGGACGACCCCGTCTCCGCGTTCCCGATCGCGAAGGCCGGGCCGGCGCACATCGCCACGCTGAAGACGTTCGACCCGCCGATCGCGACGCTCGAGGGCCGGCGGTTCGGCGGCGCCGAGCGGCGTGGCAAACGCCTCTTCTTCCCCACCGACGACGGCGAGCTCGTCCTCGTCATCCATTTGATGACGTCGGGGCGGCTCAAGTACCTGAAGGCCGGCGACAAGGCGCCGAAGGTTCCCGCCTTCGCGCTCGAGTTCGAGGGCGGCTCGAAGCTCGTCCTCACCGAGAACGCGAGGCGCAAGCGCGCCGGCGTCTGGCTGCTCACCCCAGAGGCGGCGGAATCGGAGGTGTCGCATCTCGGGCCGGACGCACTCGGCATCGGCGCCGCGAAGCTCGGCGAGATCCTCCGGCGCGAATCGCGCCGTCTCCATCCGCTCCTGCGCGACCAGCGCGCGCTCGCCGGCATCGGACGCGCGTGGTCGAACGAGATCCTGCACGAGGCGAAGCTCTCGCCCTATGCGCTCTCGACCGATCTCGACGACGCCGAGGTCGAACGCCTCGCGACGGCCATCGACTCCGAGCTCACGCGCGGACTCGCGCTGCGCGAGCAGGGCGCCGGCGACGACCGGACGTACCGCATCCACGACAAGCTCGGCCAGCCCTGCGACGTCGACGGCACGCCCATAGCCCGCGTCGACTTCGAGGAGCACACGATCTACTACTGCCCCACCTGCCAAACCGGAGGACGCGTCCTGAAAGACCGGCGGCTTTCGCGCCTCCTGCGATAATGCGCCATGGCCACGGTGGCAGATCTCATGGTGCGAGACGTGCTCACCGTCGAGCCGTCGGACACGATCGGCGAGGCCGCGGAGAAGATGAACGCCGGCAACGTCGGCGCCGTCGTCGTGATGGAGGACATGGTGCGCATCGTCGGCATCGTCACCGAGCGCGACCTGCTGCGCGCGGTCGCGTCCCGGGCCCGCGCCGCCGAGGCGCGCGTCCGCCAGTGGATGACGGCCGACCCGCTCACGATCGCCCCCGAGACGACGATCGAAGAGGCGGCGAAGATCATGTTCGACCACAACTTCCGGCACCTGCCGGTGGTGAAGGACGGCCGCGCCCTCGGCATCGTCAGCCTGCGGCTCCTCGCACGCTGGGCGTTCGAAGGCTCCGTCCACAGCGCGCACTAGGGTCCTCCCTCGTGATCAGGTTGCTCCCCGAGCGCGGCGGCTGGCTGGAGGTCGTCTGCGGCCCGATGTTCAGCGGCAAGAGCGAAGAGCTCATCCGCAGGCTGCGTCGCGCCGAGATCGCGGGCCAGCGCGCGCTGATCGTCAAGCCGCGCATCGACGACCGCTACGACATCGGCCATGTCGTGAGCCACGCGGGCGCGAAGATGCGAGCCGTCGCCGTCGGTCGCCCCGAGGAGATCATCGGCCTCGCCGACGGATACGACGCGGTCGGCATCGACGAGGTGCAGTTCTTCGCGCCGGGCATCGTCGACGTGATCGAGCGCCTCATCGAGCGCGGCACGCGCGTCGTCGCCGCCGGCCTCGACCAGGACTTCCGCGGACTGCCGTTCGGATCGCTGCCGGAGCTGATGTGCCGGGCCGAGCTCGTGGACAAGCTCCAGGCCGTCTGCCACCGCTGCGCCGGCCCCGCGACGATGACGCAGCGGCTCGTCGGGGGACTGCCCGCCTCCGCGGACGGCGAGACGATCGTCGTCGGCGCGCTCGACTCCTATGAGGCGCGCTGCCGCTCGTGCCACGAGCTGGCTGCGCCGCTCACGCGAGTCGAATCGTCAGCGTCCGCCCGCTGACCGAGACCGACCCGCCCAGCACCGCGATCACGCGTACCGCCACCGCTGCGCCGAGATCGCGCAGATCTTCACCGAGCACGACGGGCGCCGACGACTCCGTCACCGGCGACACGTCGAGCTCCTTCCCGCGCACGAGGACGTCGACCTCGTCGAACCCCCCGTGGCGGAGCGTCGCCTGCACGAGCGCCGAGACGCCGCGGTCGACCGCGTCGGGATCCGTCTCGACCACCGCCCCTTCGCCGGATACGTGCACGCGGTCGTCGCCGAGCCGTTCGGCGGCGGCGCGGGCGAGTGCGAGCGTCTCCGCCTCCCGCAGATGCGGGTCGTAGCGGCCGCTCTCGATCCGGGCGACGAGCGAGAGCTCGTCCAGCAGCTCCGCGATCTGGCGCGAGGCCGCGTCGATCATCTCGAGATACCGGTCGGCCGGCGGCGCGAGCTCGGCCGTGCGCACGAGCGTCGTCGTGAAGCCGTGCACCGTGGCGAGCGGCGTGCGGACGTCGTGGCATGCGAGCGAAACGAGCCGGGCGAAAGTCGTGTCGTTCTGCACCGCGGGAACTAACCTAGCGGTATGGAGAGGCTGGAGGACATGCAGGCCTCGACCCCGGAGGTCGCGATCGGCCTTTCCCGCGCCGGCGTCACCGGCGTGCAGAAGGCGGTGCGCATCGGGCGCGGCCGCCGCGAGAAGCTCATCGCAGCGACGATCGACTGCACGGTCGACCTCGACCCGTCGCAGAAGGGCGTGCACATGTCGCGCTTCCCGGAGCTGTTCGAGGAGGCGATCGAAGGCGTCGTCGAGGACGAGGCGTTCCTCGTCGAAGACCTCGCGGAGCACGTCGCGCGTCGCATCGTCCAGCGACAGGGCGCGCTGCTCGCCGAAGTGCGCATCACGGCGCGCTATCCGTACGAGCGGCACACGCCGGTGACCGGGCTCTCTACGCAGGAGATGGTGTCGCTCATCGGGATCGCGGCCGCGTCGAGCCGCGGCGTGCGCCGCATCGTCGGCGTCGAGGCCGTCGGGATCAACGCGTGCCCGTGCGCGCAGGGGCTCGTGCGCGGGAGCGCGACGGAGCGGCTGCTCGATGCGGGCTTCGACGCGACCGACGTCGAGCGCATTCTCGAGCTCGTCCCACTCGCGACGCACAACCAGCGCGGCCTCGGGACGCTGTACGTCGGCTCCGCTGCGCGACTGAACGCCGAGCACCTCGTGCGACTCGTCGAGTCGTCGATGAGCTCACCCATCTACGAGCTGCTCAAGCGCCCCGACGAGCTCTTCGTCGTCGAACACGCGCATCTCCAGCCGCGCTTCGTCGAGGACTCGGTGCGCGTCGCGCTGAAGAGCGTCCTCGACGAGCTCCCCGATCTGGCGGACGAGGACTTCGTCCTCTCACGCCAGCTGAACTTCGAGACCATTCATGCGCACGAGGTCGTGGCCGAGCGCTACGGCACGATCGGCGAGCTGCGCGCGGAGCTCGACGGCGGCGGGCACGGCCCGCTTCGCCACACCGAGCTCAGGGACTGGCTGCGGGCCGCCTGAAGCGATTCTCCTCGCCGCGCACGAGGCGCCCGATGTTCGCCTTGTGCAGGAAGACGACGCCGACCGCGGCGAAGCACGCGAACGCGACCACGGGCCACGGGTAGCCGAGCAGCCACGCCCAGAAGATCAGCGACGTCGCGGAGACCATCGACGCGACGGAAGCGTACCGAGTCAACCCGAACACGAGGAGCCACACGGCCGCGCCCGCTCCGCCGACGAGCGGCGCGACGCCGAGAAACGCGCCGCCCGCGGTCGCGACCATCTTCCCGCCGCGGCGAAAGCCGAGGAAGAGCGGCCGCCAGTGCCCGAGCATCGCCGCCGCGCCGGCGAGCACGCCCGCCCCGTGGCCGGCGAGCTCGGTCGCGACGAGCGCGGGCGCGAAGCCCTTCGCCGTATCGAGCAGCACCGCCGGGAGACCGAGCCGTCGGCCGTAGACGCGCCAGACATTGCTCGCGCCGATGTTGCCGCTGCCCTGCGTGCGGATGTCGGTCCCCCGAAAGATGCGCACGAGCCAGTAACCCCACGGCATGGAGCCGACGACGTACCCGGCCACGGCGAGGCCGACGGTGAGCATCTTTCAGGTTCCCCGGTGCCAGGCACCAGTCGTTCGCCCCTTGCTTCCGATGCGCGAAAGACGGGTGCCTGGCACCGGCGTACCTAGACTTGAATCGCGTACTGCGCGATCCAGCCGTTCACGACGTCCCACTCGAGGTTGTCGAGGAACGCGCCGATGTATGCCGCGCGATCGGTCTGGTAGTCGAGAAAGTAGGCGTGCTCGTAGACGTCGAGCGCGACGAGCGGCGTCGCATTCCACACGGGGAACGTGTTCTGCGCGTCGCCGATGTAGTTGAAGAGCCGTCCTTCGTCCCAGTCGTATGCCGTCCACGCCCAGCCGCGCGCGGCCATTCCCGTCGCCCGGAGGTCGGTGACGTACGCGTCGATCGAGCCGAAGTCGCGCTTCACGAGCGCCGCGAACGCGCCGGTAGGATCGCCTCCGCCCCCGCCCAGGTGCGCGAAGTACAGCTCGTGGTTCTTGATCCCGCCGATGGCGAAGGTCAGGTCGACCTTGAGCGCGCGGAGGTCGGAGTAGACCTGGTTCGCGGCGGCCGGATCGGCGTCGGCGAGCTTTCCGAGGATCTCGTTCCGCTTGTTGACGTAACCGACGTAGAGCTTGTAGTGCGCGTCGATCGCGGCCCGCGAGATGCCCTCGAGCTCGTAGACCTCGGGACGGAGCGGGCGCGGCGCGATCTCCTCGAACCTGTAGGCGAGCGTGGCCATGGCGGTGGAGCATATCCTCCGCGACACGACGACAAAGGAGCGAACGATGCCTTTCGAACTGCCCGATCTGCCGTACGCGTACGACGCCCTGGAGCCGGACATCGACGCGGAGACGATGCGGATCCACCACGACCTGCACCACAAGGCTTACGTCGACAACGCGAACGCCGCGCTCGCCGGCACGAACTGGGAGAACCAGCCGATCGTGCAGGTCCTCACCGACATCGAGATCATGCCGGAGGACAAGCAGGCGGCCGTCCGCAACAACGCAGGCGGGCACGCGAACCATTCGCTCTTCTGGACGATCATGTCGCCGGACGGGGGCGGCGCGCCGACCGGAGACATCGCAGCCGCGATCGACGACTCGATCGGCTCGTTCGACGAGTTGAAGAAGGCGATCAACGAGAGCGGCGTCAAGCGCTTCGGCAGCGGGTGGACCTGGCTCGTCTGGGACGGCACCGGCCTCTCCCTGTACTCGACGCCGAATCAGGACTCGCCGATCATGCAGAGCCACGTGCCGCTGCTCGGCATCGACGTGTGGGAGCACGCGTACTACCTCAAGTACCAGAACAAGCGTCCCGCCTATCTCGAGGCCTGGTGGAGCGTCGTCAATTGGGACGAGGTGAACAAGCGGTTCGCCGAGGCGCGCGGCAGGTAGAGACCGCGCGCCTCAGCAGGTCGTTCGTCAGCTGTGGACGACGATGATCGTCCGGCTGAGGCCGGTGACATAGCCGGCGCCAACCTGGCCGCTCGGCATGACGAGCCGCAGCATCGTCCGGCCGCGCGGGGTCTTGTACGTGAACACGGCACGCGAGTTGGCGCCGAGGAACACGCGCTTCACGCTCTTCCAGCCGTAGCTGTAGTGACGCTGCATCCACACGAAGTGGCCGCTGTACGTCAGGTCGGACGTCGCCTTCGCGATGAAGAGACGGCCGCTGCGGCTGAAGCCGATGCGCGGCGCCACGTTCACCGTGAGCGTCGGGCTGTCGGCCGTGCGCCAGTGCGACTGGTACGCCGTCTGGATGGTCGGCGAGACTGAGAACTGATAGTTCCCGCTCGTCGAGGTCGTCACCTGAGCGATCGACTGCGTGCTCTTGCCGTAGGCCTGCGCACTCAGCGTGACGGGCTCGCTCGCCAGGTTCGACGAGATGCTCCCGGAGAGCGTCGTGCCGGAGCCGTAGACGATGGTCGACTGCCCGGGCGACAACGTGATCGCGGGTGCAGCGCCGGTGACGGTGATCGTGCCCATGTGCGTCTTCGCCAGCGAGTCGTGATACTTCTCCTTGCCGGCGCTCGCGAACGTATGCGAGTACGACTGGTCGGACTGGAGCACCGGCGACGCAAAGCTGCCGTCGTCGGCGACGATCTGGTGTGTTGCCGTATCCGCGTTGTGCCACGTCACGGTGTCACCGACGCTCACGGTCGCGGTCT
>DASYFU010000343.1:0-8265 GCA_036498225.1 Gaiellaceae bacterium
CCAGCGCGGTCGCCAACCCGATGACGGACGCGAGCGCGCCGGCGATGATCATGCCGACCACGCCGCCGACGAGCGCGGTCCACGTCATGGCGCGGCCAAGGCGCAGCTTCGGCAGCGCGAGCCCGACGACGCCGACGAGCAGCGTCGCGGCGGCGAGCGCGGCCCAGTCGGACGAGCCGATGAACGATGCCTGGCGCACGCCGCCGCGTCCGTCCGCCATGAAGATCGCGGCGCCGAAGAACTGTGCGAGCCCGACCGCCGCTGCCAGCCCGTTCCAGAGCGCGAGCGACCATGCGACGACGGCCAGGTCGCGCATCCCTCTGAGCAGGAGCGGCACGGCCGGCGCGAGCAGTGCGTACTCGCCGAACTTCGCGGCGGTGACGACATGGGCGTGCCAGTCGTAGCCCGTCGAGGAGACGTGCCGTCCCCACGCGATCTCGGCGAGCACCCAGGCGAAGAACAACACCCCGGCGATCCAGAGCGGCCACGCTGCGCGAAGCGGTTTCCACCCGAGGCGCGCACCCGCGACGAGGGCGGCGACCACGACGGCGAGCACGGCGAAGTCCGACAGATACGCGTGCACGGTCGTCGAGCCCGCGTGCAGGACGACGCCGGGCTCGTAGTGCACGTGCAGGAACAGGAGCGGGATCGCCGCGGCGAGCACGAGCGAGCGGAACGAGAGCGCTTTCATCTGAAGCGACGACGAACACGCGGGACGAAGGCGACGACCGCTGCTGCGGCGAGCAGGTCGAGCAGGAAGTCCCATGGAACGCGGTAGCGCGTCACGCCGACGAAGATCATCGCCACGACGGACTGATAGGCGAGCAACAGCACCGCGAGTGCTGCGAGCGCGCGTGGAACGAGGAAGAGGCCGACGATCGCAAGGATGTAGACCGCAATCATGTAGACGGGCTCGGCGGTCGACCGGAGCGTGCCGACCCACGAGCCTGCGCCCGGGCTCGACGCGGTCTCGACGACGCTCGGCTGCCACAGCCATTGCAGGTCGACGGGAACGAGCTTCGCCTTCGCGCCCGGGTGATGGATCCAGAACTGCGTCACCTTGTGCTCGTAGCTCGTCATCTGCGCGCACTCGCTGTACGGGATGACGACGCCGGTCTTCTGCCAGTGGTAGTAGACGTCCTGCGGATCGAGCGGGTATCCCTTCGGGATCGGCACGTTGTCGATCCATCCGCCGCGCTGGAGCGTCGCGTACGTTCCGAGGTTGTTCGCCTTCCACAGCGCTCTTGCATCGGTCGTCACTGACCAGCAGCCGACGTCGACGCGATTGCGGACGACCCACGGCGCCACCACGACCGCGGCCGCGGCGAGCAGCGCGACACACGAGAGGACGGTGCTGCGGGACGCGCGAGTGCGCCAGAGAAGATACGCGCCGATCACGAGCGGCAGCGCGGCGAGGCGGACGTTGCCGAGGATCGCGAGTCCGAGCACGGCGCCGAGGAGCGCAGCTCGCCGCCGGCTGAAGCGCTCGGCCGCGTGCAGCGTCAGATACGTGAGCGCAGCTGCGAGCAGCTGGTCGAGGATCTCGCGGTTCATGTGGATGTCGTGCCAGATGAGATACGGGTGCAGCGCGACCGCGAGGCCCGCGAGCAGTCCGATCCCGGGCGTCAGCCAGCGACGGCCGCTCTGCCACACGACGAGCGCCGTGCCGACCGCGACGCAGATCTGGGCGATGCCCACGGTCTCCCAGCTGCGGCCGAAGATCCAGTAGAGCGGGATGAGGAACCAGCCGTAGAGCGGCTGCGTGTAGGCGGACGGATGGCCCGGGATGAAGCCGTACGTCCCGGTGGCGAGATACGTCTGGGCGAAGGTGTCGCCCTTGTCGACGTTGTCGACGAGGATCGATCCGCGCTCGTGCAGGAGAGCCAGCAGCCGCGGAAGGGACGTCGCGAGAACGAGCAGCAGCACCGCCCGGCGGGTACGCACGGGCGCTCACGCTAGCGCACGACGACGACTACCCTCCGGCCGTGCGCCGGATCGTCATCGTCCTTGCCGTCTGCGTCGTCGTCCTCGGCGGCGCGCTCACCGCATACATCGTTCACCGCGTGAACCAGACTGCGGATGAGCGCGGCTCGACGACGACGGAGTACGTCACGACGCAGGCGCCCGAGCCACCGCCGCCCGCCTCCGTGCCGTGGCCGACGTACGGTTTCAGCCCGGACCGGACGCGGTCGGTGCAGCTCGCGCTCCGGCCGCCGTTCCGCACGGTGTGGCGTTACCAGGCGGGCAGCCTGATCGAGTTCCCGCCGGCGATCGGTTACAACCGCTTGTTCTTCTCGACGAACAAGGGAACGTTCACCGCGATCAGCGAGAAGACGGGCAAGTACGCGTGGAAGTACCACGCTCAGCGTTGTGTTGCCGCGTCGCCCGCGATCGGACCGCATGCGCACGGCACCGTGTACGAGGCGTTCCTCAACAGCCCGCCGTGCAACGCGCAGAGCGGCGGCCACGGCGTCGACGGCGAGGTCGTCGCCTTCGCCGTCGGGCACGGGAAGATCCACTGGAGCCACCGCATCGGTCCGTCCGAGAGCTCGCCGCTCCTCGTCGGGAATCGCGTCTACGTCGCAGATTGGAACGGCGACGTCTGGGCGTTCGACTCGAACAACGGCCGCCTCGCCTGGCACAAGCATGTCGCGCACGCCGCGATCAAGGGCGCACTCGCGTACGCGGGCGGCCACCTGTTCCTCGGCGCGTACGACGGGCACGTGTACTGCCTCTCGCTCTCCGGCCGCGTGCTCTGGACGGGTTCCGCGCAGCCGCGGTTGTTCGGCGGATCGGACTTCTACTCGACGCCCGCAGTCGCGTACGGCCGCGTGTTCATCGGCTCGACCGACGCCAAGGTGTACGCGTTCGGCGCGGCGAGCGGCCATCGGCTGTGGTCGCATTCGACCGGCGGTTACGTGTATGCGTCTCCTGCGATCTGGCAACAGCGCGTTCTCGTCGGCTCGTACAGCGGGACGTTCTCCGCGCTCGACGCAGGCACCGGCGAGCCGGACTGGACGTTCAAGGCCGGCGGGCCGATCTCCGGCTCGGCCGTCGTGGTCGACGGCGTCGTGTACTTCTCGACGCTGCACGAGTCGCACCTGAAGAACGGGCGCACGTACGCACTGAGCGCACGGACCGGCAAGGAGCTCTGGACCTTCCCCGACGGCAAGTACACGCCGGTCGTCGCCGCCGGCGACAGGCTGTTCCTCATCGGCTACGGCGTCGTCTATGGGATGGTGGAGAAGAAGTGAGGTTCGTCGTCACCGGAGCGGCAGGCTTCATCGGCTCGCACCTGAGCGAGGCGCTCCGCGCGCGCGGCGACGACGTCGTCTTGGTCGACTGCTTCACCGACTACTACGACCCGAAGGAGAAGGAGGAGAACGCGCGCGGGCTCGACGTGCAGCGCGTCGACCTCGCGGACGCGAGTCTCGACCTCGTCGGCGTGGACGGCGTCTTCCATCTCGCGGGACAACCGGGCGTGCGCAGCTTCGGCGATGCGTTCCCGCTCTATCTCCGCCGCAACGTGCTCGCGACGCAGCGCGTGCTGCAGTCCGCAGCCGACGCCGGCGTGCGCGTTGTGCTCGCGTCGTCATCATCGGTGTACGGCGAGGCGGAGCTCTACCCGACACCGGAGGATGCCCCGCCGCAGCCGGTCTCGCCGTACGGCATCACGAAGCTCGCGTGCGAGCAGCTCGCACACGCGTACGCGGCGGGCTTCGACCTCGATGCCGTCAGCCTTCGCTACTTCACGGTGTACGGGCCGCGGCAGCGCCCCGACATGTTCTTCCGACGTGTTTGCGACGCGCTCGCAGCCGGGGGGACGTTCGAGATCTACGGGACCGGCGAGCAGTCGCGGAGCTTCACCGAGGTCGGGGACGTCGTCCAGGCGACGATCGCGGCCATGGATCGCGGGCCCGCGGGCGCCGTCTACAACGTCGGCGGCGGCGAGGAAGCGTCGATGCTCGAGGCGATCGCGATGCTCGAGGAGATCTCGGGGCGCCCGCTCGAGGTGCGCCACGTCGACCGGGCGCGCGGAGACGTTCGGCGGACCCGGGCGGACGTCTCCCGGATCTGCGCGGTGCTCGGCTGGGAGCCGCGGGTGCGGCTCCATGACGGTCTCTCCCGGATGTGGGCCTGGGCCTCCGCTAGAGTCGCCGCGCAATGACCACCGATCCAGAGGCCGAGCAGGAGATCGATTTCGGCAAGTACTGGCGCCTGCTGGCCGCGCGCTGGTGGGTTCCCGTCGGAGCGCTCGTGCTCGGCGCCATCGTCGGCTACGCGGCCGCCCTCGGCGGCAGCCAGCAGTACAGCGCGACGTCGACGCTCTATCTCGGCCAGCCGTACACGGCGAGCGGCAACGTCGCCCTCCAGGGGTTGCAGACGAACCCGAGCACGGTCGGCGCGGTCGCGCACGCGCTCGCGGTCGACCAGCGCGTCGCTGTGCTGTGCAAGGCGAAGATGGGAACGTTCCGGTCGGGAATCTCCTCGAAGCCGATCTCCGGCAGCCTGTCGAAGAACGGGCAGAACCCGCTCGTCTCCCTGACGGTGCTGTCGTCGAAGAAGAAGGTCGCCGCGTGCGCGGCGAACGAGCTCGGAACGGCGGTCATCTCGCGCATCTCCGGCTATGCGGTCGAGAAGATCGCGAGCTTCAGGAGTCAGCTCTCACAGGAACAGAAGGGCATCACGGCGCTCAATGCGGCGCTCGCCGACCCGAACGTATCGACGACGGACAAGCTTCTGCTCCAGGTGCAGCTGAACACGGCGGAGAGCGATCTCTCCTCGACGACGCAGTTGCTGCATCAGGCGACGGCGATCGAGGAGCCCTCGGTTCTGACGCCGGCGTCGTCCGCGCGCGTCACCGCGCGGAGCCGCCGCAACTCGGTCGTCGTCGGCGGCCTCATCGGCCTCATCCTCGGCGGGCTCGTCGCGCTCCTGTGGGACCGCGTGGCCGCAGTCGTGGCGCGTCGTCGAACGGCCTGATGCTCGAGGGCAAGAGCGTCGGGGTCGTCGTGCCGGCGCACGACGAGGAGGCGCTCGTCGGCGAGACGCTCGGCGGCATTCCCGGATTCGTCGACCGCATCTTCGTCGTCGACGACGGCTCGGCCGACGCGACGGTGGAGCGCGCGCGCTCGTTCGGTGATGCGCGCATCGAGGTGATCTCGCACGACCGCAACCGCGGCGTGGGCGCGGCGATCGTCACCGGTTACCGCCGCGCGCTCGAGGAGGGCCTCGACGTCGTGTGCGTGATGGCCGCCGACAATCAGATGGACCCCGCGGACCTCGCAGCCCTCGTGCAGCCGGTTGCGCGCGGCGAGCTCGACTACGCGAAGGCGAACAGGCTGTTCACCGGCCAGGCGTGGGACGTGATGCCGCACGCGCGTTATCTCGGCAACGCCGTCCTGTCGATGCTGACGAAGATCGCGTCGGGCTACTGGCACGTCGCCGATTCGCAATCCGGATACACCGCGATCGCGCGGCCGATGCTCGCGCAGCTCGACCTCGACGGCGTCTACACCGGTTACGGATTCCCGAACGACTTCCTCGTGCATCTGAACGTGTGGAATGCGCGCGTGCGCGACTTCCCATCACGGCCGATCTACAAGATCGGCGAGGTTTCCGGCATCCGCTATCACCGCGTGGCCCCGCGCATCTCTTGGCTGCTGCTGCGCGGCTTCTTCTGGCGGCTGCGCCAGAAATACATCATCCGCGACTTCCACCCGCTCGTCTTCTTCTATGCGTTCGGGCTGCTCGCGACGCTCGTCGGCCTCGTGCTCGGATTCGTCGAGCTCGGCTACCGGATCGCCGGGAACCAGGTGAGCGTCGGCACGGTCGTGCTCATCGCGCTGCTCCTGATCTCCGGCTCGCAGCTCACGCTGTTCGCCATGTGGTTCGACATGGAGTCGAACAAGGATCTGCGCTAGGCCCGGCCCCGAAGGAGTAAATCCTTCGTTAAGTCAGCGTGACCCGCCGACAACCCCGCTAGCATCGGGACGATGGCGACGGCGGTCGTGACGGGGGGCGCGGGCTTCCTCGGATCTCATCTGTGCGATCACCTGGTGGCGAAAGGCCACCGAGTGATCTGCGTCGACAACCTCGAGACCGGGTCGCTGCAGAACGTCGAGCACCTGCGCGGCGATCAATTCACGTTCGCGAACCACGACATCACCGAGTATCTCGGCGTCGACGAGTCGGTCGACCTCGTCTTCCATCTCGCCAGCCCGGCCAGCCCGATCGACTACCTGCGCCTGCCTCTGCAGACGCTCAAGGTCGGGTCGTACGGCACGCACAACGCGCTCGGCCTGGCGAAGTTCAAGCGTGCGCGCTTCCTGCTCGCCTCGACGAGCGAGGTGTACGGCGACCCCGCCATCCACCCGCAGCCGGAGACCTACTGGGGCAACGTGAACCCGATCGGCCCGCGCGGCGTGTACGACGAAGCGAAGCGCTACGCGGAAGCTTTGACGATGGCGTATCACCGCCAGCAGGGCGTGGATACGTGCATCGTTCGCATCTTCAACACGTACGGCACGCGAATGCGGCCGAACGACGGCCGCGCGATCCCGACGTTCATGCGTCAGGCGGACGCGAACGAGCCGCTCACCGTCTTCGGCGACGGGTCGCAGACGCGCAGCTTCTGCTACGTCGACGATCTCATCCGCGGCCTCGTCGCGCTGGCCGAGAGCGGCGAGCATCTGCCGGTGAACATCGGCAACCCGCAGGAGCTCACGCTGCTCGAGCTCGCCGAGACCGTCATCCGCGTCACCGGCTCGAAGAGCGAGATCGTCTTCGAGGCGCTGCCGGTCGACGATCCGCAGGTGCGCCAGCCCGATATCACCCGAGCCCGGCAACTCCTGGGCTGGGAGCCGCAGGTCGGCCTCGAGGAAGGCCTGCGGCGCGTCCTGGAAGCCAGCCAACGGGAGTCGCTCAGTGTCTAGACGTATCGCCCTGATCGCCGCCTTCGTGCTCGCCGCCACAGCGCTGTCCGTGTCGGCCGCGACCGCCTCGCCGAAGAAGCACGCCGCTGCCGCCACGAGCCACCTGCTCGTGGGCATCAACGACGAAGCGGACACGCTGTATGGGAACCCCGTCACGGGCTTCCAGGCGTTGAAGGCCCTGAACGCGCAGGTGCTGCGCGTGAACCTGTACTGGGGCGGGACGCCGTGGGCCGTCTCGCGCGGCGCGAAGCCGACCGACCCGACCGATCCGGGCGACCCCGCGTACGACTGGTCGCTGTACGACCGCCTCATGCGGTACGCCGCGACCTACCACATCAAGGTCGTGTTCTCGATCCTGTTCACGCCGAAGTGGGCGAACGGCGGCAAGGCGCGCACGGTGGCGCCGACCACCCCGTCGGAGCTCGAGCAGTTCGCATCCGCGGCGGCGCAGCGCTACAGCGGGACGTACGTTCCGCCCGCGTGGCAGCAGCAGCCCACGCTGGAGAGCCCGACCGAGCCGCTTCCGGCGGTGAGGTTCTGGACGGCGTGGAACGAGCCGAACAACCCGGTCTTCCTGACGCCGCAGTACACGCGCTCGGGCGGCAAGTGGATCGTGGCGAGCGCAGTCTCATACGCGAAGATCTGCAACGCCATCTACACCGGCATCCACTCGGCCGGCCTCTCGGGCGAGAAAGTCGCGTGCGGCGTCACCGCGCCGAAGGGCAACGACGCTCCGGCCACCTCGCGCGCATCGGTCGATCCCATCTCGTTCCTCATCGCCGCCAAGAAGGCGGGGATGAAGACGTTCGACGTGTATGCCCATCACCCGTATTACGCGGCGCCAGACGAGTCGCCCACCTTCGTGCCGACGGGCAAGGACGCGCGCCGCATCCAGATGGGGAACATCAACGTGCTCCTCGCCGAGATCACGAAGCTGTACGGCCCGAAGCACCTGTGGATCACCGAGTACGGCTACCAGACGAATCCGCCCGACACGTCGTTCGGCGTGAGCTGGGCGAAGCAGGCGGCGTACCTGACGCAGGTCTACGCGATGGCGCGGAAGAACCCGCGCATCGACATGTTCCTGTGGTTCCTGATCAAGGACGAACCGAGCCTCGGCGGCTGGCAGTCCGGCCTCGAGACCGTCACCGGCAGGAGAAAGCCCGCCTGGAACGCCTTCCTCAAGGTGCCTCGCGGATGAAAGTGCGGCGCACTTTCATCCGATGAGGTTCCCGCTTCGCGGGAGCGGACGCGGGCTGAGCCCGCGTCCTCTTTGAGGAGTCCGTAGGGCGTTTTGTTCTGCGCTCGTGGCGGCGCCTTCGGCGTCCCC